>NZ_AKIS01000041.1:0-51180 GCF_000277005.1 Pontibacter sp. BAB1700
CGGCGGAGCTTTTTTATTGGGCTTTATACCTGAGAGCTTTTACAAACCCATCATTTTTTGGATTTTGGCCTGCACGGCCGGATCCTGCTGGTAAGCCAGCATGATCTGCTCGTAGCGCTCTACTGACATGCCATCTTTTTGAATAGCAGCCTGCATGTTCTTCTCAATGTCAGGTTGCATTTCCATCATACGTCCGATCGCTTTATTGAAAGCGGCCTTCTCTTCTGCTGTGCCTTCGGCTTCAGCCAGCTTCTGCTGCTGATGTGCCTGCGCCAGGGTGTTGAATTTATCGACGCTTAATTTCTCTTCTTCCAGAATCACCAGCATGGCTTTTTCGCTTTCCTGCTGCAGCTCCATCAAACGGGTACTGGCATCTACAAAGAGCTTGATATCCTGATCAGAAATAGCTTGCGTCTGCTGCTGCGGTGCTTTCTGAGGCGTAGCCTGCTGGGCTACAGCGCTACCGCCTATTGACACGAAGCCTACAACAAGTCCTGCCACGGCAGTGGCCTTCAGTTTATGTAAAATATTCATGAGATTCGGGGTTAAAAATTTTGAAATGATGAATAAAGAAAGGCAGGTTCTCTCGATTACCACTTAAACTATACCTTATTTCAGAAAAATAGTTTTCGGAGGCCTGCTTCCGATCGGCCAAGGTTCCAAAAACCCTGCCACAAACAGCTGACAATTAAATCACATAACAGAGGTCGTCCTCGGTGGAGTTTTTGAACAAAATTTCTTTTAGCAGATAAACTTATATAAATATATCCTACTATATTTAGTCACCAATCTGCTTTTATGAAAAATCTATACAAACTTATTACACTCTGCATAAGTGTACTTCTTGCAGTGCCCGCTGCGGCGCAAAGTGACTACAAACCAGGCTATGTCGTGATGCCACAGGGCGATACCCTGCAGGGGCAGGTGAGCTACCGCACCGACGCATCTGGCAAAATGATCGGTTTCAAGAGAAACGGAGAGTCAGGCACCACATCCTATACCGCTAACGACCTCTCAGGCTATGGCTTCCCGGGCGACAGGAACTACCGCACCCGCACCCTTGATCACGCTGATTCGCTAGCTGCTGAGTATGTGTTTATGCAGGAACTTGTTCGGGGTACGCTCAGTCTCTATGTTTACAAAGGCACATTCTTTGTCGAGAAGAATGACAACCCGGACAAACTGCATAAGCTTTATATCACAAAGGAAACGTACGTCAACAACTACGGCGTAACAGCCCAAAGGGATATCAACCATCATGTACGCACGTTGAACACGCTGATGCAGGATTGCTTTGCGATGTTCAGCAAGGTGGAGCGTGTAAAGCTGGCCGAAAAGAGCCTGGTGGACCTGGTAAAAGAGTATAACAGCTGCATTGGCGGGGCTGAAGAACAAACGACATTTAAGGAGTCAAAGAAGTGGTTCGCCATCAAACCGGGATTAGTGGGAGCCATCAGCCATACCTCGCTTAACTTCTCAGCCACTGACGAAAGATACATCCACTTGGAAAATGCTGAGTTCAATACCAATACTCACCCTACCTTTGGTGTTGCGCTGCTGCTCAACTCACCCCGTATCAATGAGAATGCGTCTATCCTGGTAGAGGGCCGTTATTTTAGCAACAGCTATCAGGCCAACCCCAGCTATGCTTGGTTTGAATCCTATTATGATAACAACATTGAAATTGAGCTTGCTGCCGTTAAGCTCACGACAGCTCTCCGTTACGATTTTGCGGGTAAGACGCTTCAACCATTCGTGAATGCCGGTGGTTTTTTCAACATCTTCAGTCAGCGCGACTACAAGCACACCCAGTATGTCAGAAGAACACAGAGCAGTACACCTACCGAAAGGAACCGTGATGATGAGAACTTCTTTGGGAAAATGCAGCAAGGCATTATGGCGGGTGCCGGCACGTATTTCAACCTGAATAAGCACAGACTATCATTGGAAGCTCGCTATGAGTTGGGGCTGGATTT
This sequence comes from Pontibacter sp. BAB1700, assembly GCF_000277005.1. NCBI lineage: Bacteria > Pseudomonadati > Bacteroidota > Cytophagia > Cytophagales > Hymenobacteraceae > Pontibacter > Pontibacter sp. BAB1700. Next base: position 1,977 of record NZ_AKIS01000041.1, read on the forward strand.
GCACGATCAAGCTGCCGTTAATAGAATTACCAATGCACTTGACTCTGACACAAGGACACTGTCAGTCCTCTTCGGCTTCTACTTCTAAGCTGTACACCCCAGTCTAAATTATACCTGATCAAGGCCGGAGTCATAAGTGGCCCCGGCCTTGTTCATCTTCACTACCTCTTCCTCAGTTTATGAAACAATTTTTATGCACCTGTCTGGCTATCGTGGCCTTGCTGACTCCTTTTTATTCTTCTGCTCAAACTTTCCGGCCTGGCTTTATCGTGCAGGCTGCCGGTGACACAACCAAAGGTCTCGTGCGCTACCGGGAGGGCAAGCAGAATTACAAGAGCGGCCTGTTTAAAGCGACAGAAAACGCAGACGTCACAGAATATTTCCCTGCCGACATTCAGGCCTATGGCATCATAGGCGAAGCCCCCTTTATAAGCAAAGAGGTACCTGCAACAGACGGGACACTGAACCGCATGTTTGTGGAGGTGCTGGAGCAAGGAAAGCTTACCCTTTATACGCAAGACAACTTGCTATACCTGGAGAAGGAGAACAGCGGCTGAAGCACTTATACCTGCAAACAGACGACCAGGACATAACGAGGCATATCGGCGAGCAAAAAACAGTGAGCACCTCCACCCAGCACCTGATTCTGATCAACTCCCTCACCCTCGACTGCCCGGTACCGGATAAGTTGATGCTGAAAGTACAAAAGCGACTGCATGTGCCGGATGTAACGGCCATCGTTAGAAATTATAATCATTGCGCAGCACCAACCAGCGCTATCTCCTACAAAGAAAAGCAGTCATGGCTCAAAACAGAGATGGGCGTGTTTGCCGGAAGCTATTCAACAGCTTTACAATTTAACCACAGCACCTCCATTCACAGGTTTAATGGAGCTGATTTTTCCATGACGCACAATTTTGTTTTTGGCGGCATTTTGAACTTCACCTCTCCGAAAAAAAGCGAACGCCTATCCGTTCAGGTGGAGCCGATGTATAGCCAGGAACGACACATTGGAAGCTTCAGCTATCCGAGAGAATCTTATAACATAAGCGGCGACTATACTATAGAGATGACACGTTTGTCGTTGCCCATCATACTTCGCTACACGATTACCACAAACGGCAGGTTCAGTCCTTACATCGGTGCAGGTATAGCCAATGATTACATCCTGAACAGTAATGTGTCAGGAGTCCAGGAAGTAGAATATTATGCTACTGGCCATGTAGAGAAAGGCAATCTTAGAAAATCTGAAGTTGGCACCACGTTTTCACATGCGCTCACAAGTGTGTTGGGCACTAAATTCCGAATCAGTGAAAGACACGCTGCTTTTCTGCAGTTCAGATATGAGTATGGCCGCTATTTGGCTACAGACCTTAGCAATTCAGACTCCAGGCTTTATCTGACTGACAAACATCAGGGAATGTACCTGACTGTTGCTTATCTGTTCCGTTAGAATCTTGCCTGCAGAATCATTAAAACCTCAACACATATTTGACTAGTGTGTTGAGGTTTTTCTATAAGGGACTGCTCCAATTGATAATCATTGCGACTTTAAGATTAACCGGCTTTTACTAAGTGCGGATAAGCGATTTGTTTTTCGCCCATGCTACGGCATTCAAATCCTGGCCAATCGGGCATCTCTATACCTGCTGCGCCTGATAGCTTTTCAGTTTTTCTTTCTTGACCAGCTGTTTTTCCAGCAGTTTCTGCACCTCCGGCTTGTCGTAATCTTCTACAGCCTTGATGTGTTTCATCACTTTTTTCATGATCTTATCCTGCTCACGGCCTGTTTCCAGGGCGTAGGAATAAGGCAGGTCTGTGAAGGTTACCATGGAGTAGAGCGGTATCCACTTGTCGGGGTATTGCTGGTTGATCTTGCCTTCGATCTTTTTGCGGAGCAGGAAGCGCGGGTCGGCCACCTTGTCGCGCATCTCGATGAAGTTCATTACGGCCAGGTCAGCAATGGCATCGGCATCGGGTTTGCGTCTGCGCTCAAACTTCTTGAACAGGCTTTCCCAGTCCCCGTCAAATGTGTCGAGCATCTGGTCCAGCACGGTGATATCCTCAAAGCCGGCATTCATCCCCTGTCCGTAGAACGGCACCACCGCATGGCAGGCGTCGCCTATCAGCAAGGCTTTGTCTTCGAAGGACCAGGGGAAGCACTTGACCGTCACCAGCGAACCGATGGGGTTAGAGAAATAATCTTCGGCCAGGTCAGGCATCAAAGGTATAGCGTCAGGGAAAATCTGCAGGAAGAAGTTGAGCAGGTCGTCGTCGGTTTTGATGCTCTCAAAGGAAAGCTCCCCCTCGTAAGGAAAAAACAAGGTACAGGTGAAGCTGCCGTCGATGTTGGGCAGGGCGATCATCATGTAGTTGCCGCGCGGCCAGATGTGCAGGGCGTTCTTCTCCAGTGCCCAGCCACCGTCTGCCGTGGCAGGTATGGTCAGTTCCTTGTAGCCGTACTCCAGATAGCTTTGTGAGTAGTTGTAGCGTTCGGTTTTCTGCATGGCGTTACGCACCATCGAAAAAGCCCCATCGGCACCGAACAGCATTTCGGTGTGCAGCTCTTCCAACTCGCCTGTTTCGTGGTTGCGCAGGGTGGCTTTGCTTTGGCGCAGGTCCAGGTCGAGCAGCTGGCGGTTGAAGTGGTAGGTGATATCAGGATTGGGCTCCGACAGGTCCATCAAAGCGGCGTTCAGGCCTGCTCGGGAAACGGAGTAAATCGACTGTCCCTCTTTGCCGTACGGCTGAAACGTCAGATTGCCCTGCTCATCGTGCATCATGCGGCCATGCATCGGTATAGCCACTTTGCGCACAGCCTCCTCTATACCTATACCTCTAAGCGCTTTAAAGCCGCGGTCGCTCAGGGCAAGGTTGATCGAACGGCCACCATCGAGCAGGATCTTGCGCATGTCGGGTCGGCGCTCGTAGATGTCCACTTTGTGACCGCGTTTGGCCAGGTATAGCGACAGCAGCGAACCAACCAGTCCGGCTCCCATGATGGTGATGTTCTTTCTCTCAGTCATAGTGTGAGGTTCAGGGCTTCTTGTTCTGTAAAGAAACGTTTTCCAATCGGGAAAGGCAATACTCCGGCGGCATTATACCTTAGCCAATGATTGTACGGAAAGTCAGGTTAATGCGGGGCGGGATAGGGCGACTTGTTTTGGGCAGTTGGTGCTGCCAGTGCTGTTGTGTGGTTCCCTGCATGAGCAGGAGACTGCCGTGCTGCAGTGTAAGCTTCAAAGCAGGCAGGTCTTTGCGCTTGCGGTGCCGGAAGGCAAAGCCTCGCTCCCCTCCAAAACTGACAGAGGCTATACCTGGCGCAAGCGATTTTTCATCGTCGGAGTGCCAGCCATGCTGTCCTGCCCGTGACGGTAGTAGTTGAGCAGCACACTGTTATACCTGTCGCCGGAGGCTGCCTCTATCCGCTCCTTCAGCTCCAGCAACACCGGCAGCCAGGGCTGAGGCGCATTGTAAAGCCCTGAGTAGGTATAGCCTTTGTCGCCATACCAGGCTGTGAGCCGGGGCAGCGGCAGTTGTTTGCCAAACATTTTGATTTCCTCTTGTTGCCAGGCCACTTCCTCTGTCAGGCGCTGCAGGTATAGGTCGCTTTCCTCTTGGGTGAAAAAGTGCGGGGCGTAGTATACCTCAGCATCGGGCATGCCGAGCTGTGTGAAGCTTTCGCTATGCTGCATCATCTTCTTCCCTAGACTTACCTTCTTCGTTATATTTCTCTTGCTGCTCTTCCTCTCTTTCGTCTTTCTCCACCTTATGGCTGAACATTTCGGCTACCTTTTTAGCTGAGTCTTTGTAAGGCTCCAGGATATATTCCGCTCCCGCCTCTTTTAGTATTTGCACGGTGTCATCATTGTTGGCGGTTACGGCAATGCGGCCATCAAAATTCTCGTGCCTGAGTAGCTTCATCAGGGCAATGTTTACCTTTACATCCGATATGGTGCTGATAACGTTCGACACCCTCTTTACAGGTAGCACCTCCCCCAGATCGGGATCTTCCGCATCACAGTACACGGCATTCAAATCGTGCTCCGTCCAGTTGTTTACCAAGGCAGGGTCTATGTCGGCGCCAATGTATTTGAGGTCGCGTTCTTCCAGGGCTCTGGCAATGCGCTTGCCGTAACGGCCGAGTCCGAAAATGAGTACATCAACCTTCTCAGTATCATCCTCCAGCTCTTTGGCCTGCGTCGGCTTTTTCTTTTCAAAGATGCCAGCATCGGTGAGAGCCAATCAAAGAGCTGGTCTGAGAACATGATCATGTAAGTTGAGAGTGTGATTGTGATCAGCCCGACCAAGGTAACCAGCCCCAGCGTCTCTTCGTCGATGTGTCCCACGTCCATACCCATGTTAATGAGGATGAGCGAGAATTCACTGATCTGTGCTACGGTAAGGCCTGCCTTAAAGGAGGTGCGCTTGTGGTAGCCCATGATGCCCATGATGATGAGCACGATGATGGGATTGCCCACGAGTACGAACACCGAGAAAATAACCGACGGCAGGATCTGCTCACCCATCAGCCCCAGGTTGAGCTGCGAACCCAGGTCGAGGAAGAAGAATAGCAGCAGGAAGTCGCGCACGCTGGTGAGGCGACCGCTGATGACCTCCCTGTACTGCGTAGAGGCCAGCGATATACCTGCCAGGAAAGCGCCTACCTCTTTGCTGAAGCCCAGAAAATCGCCCATTGCGGCCAGCAGAATAGCCCAGCCGATAGAGAACAACACCAGCAGTTCCTGCGAGTCGGCCAGTTGCTTGGTAAGCTTGGGTATAACGTATTTCATCAGTACAGCCACCACAGCAAACATGGCGATGCCTTTGCCGAACACATAGAGCAGGTCCAGCCCAACGGAGCGATCCGACTCAGTGCCCAGCGCCGAGAGCACGATCATCACGATAACTACCACAATATCCTGCACAATCAGGAAGCCGAGCGCAATCTGCCCGTGCAGCATGTCAATCTCCTTCTTATCAGAGAGCAGCTTAACGATGATAATGGTACTCGAAAAAGTGAGCGCCACTGCCACATACACCGACTCCAGCCAGTCGAAGCCCAATGCCATGGCAATGCCGAAGCCGAAAACAGATGTAAAGATCACCTGCCCCAAACCAGTCATCAGGGCTACCTTACCCGTAGACTTTATCAGGTTGATGTCGAGTTTGAGGCCTACAACAAAGAGCAGGATGGCGATGCCCATTTCGGCAAGTAGGTCTATCTCATGCTCAGAGTTGAGGATGTTGAGCACCGATGGCCCTACCAGTATACCTACTGCGATAAAGGACACGATAAGCGGCTGTCGCAGTACACGGCCAATAGCACCGGCTATGGTCGCCAGAAAGATAATGAGGGCGAATTCGTAAAATTGGTTATTGATCAGGTCACCTAGGTTCATAGTAGTCGCTTCGGGGTGGCAGGAGCGAAAAAGATAGTGCTCCCGACATAATACAGGGCACAGGGGCATTTGGTTTTAAACAACCCTCTATACCTGGCCACTCTCTTGCGGCAGCACAATCAGCGGAACAGACGCATCGTAAACCAGTTCATTGATCAGAAACCGGCGAAATACCTGATTGGTGAAAGAACGGGACCCTTTCTGCACGACCAGCATACCATTGGCATGAGCATTCATGTATTGCTTCAAGGTGTAGAAAGCATCTTCTCCCTCGAAAGCCTCTATGTGAGCATCTCGCTCGCCATGATACATCTTCCGCAGCTCTTCCAGGTAGCCCATCGTTTGTTTCATACTATCCTTCTTCGCCACTACAGACAAAAAACGGATGTGCTTGATCTTATCACCGAACAGCTGAAGCACCTTGTCAAGCTCTGCCGTGTTGAGTCTGTATTTGTAGTACACACTTATATAAAGCGTGTCAGGCGACATGTTGAAAGAGTGCCGGGGCACGGCCACTACGACATCATTTGTTTCGTCAATTACGCTAATGGCTGTGCTGCCCATAAAGATTCTCTTTAGGAAGCCAGTCCCTTTCAGCCCTACAAAGATTACATTGTAATAATACTCGCTCAACAGACGCTGCAGTGATATAATCAGGCTGTCCTCGGCTACACGATAGCTGATGCGGCGGGTATCAGGCAGGTGCTGCATCGTAAATGCCTTGAGCTTGTTCAGGGCTTTATCGGTCTCATAACCGATTATCTCGTTGCGGGTACTGGCATCGGTGAGGGCCGGTGCCATAACAACGGGCTCGTGCAGAAGCAGCACGTCAGCGGCCATGCTGTCAGCCCAGTGCTTGGCCAGTTGCAGCTCAAATTTGGAGTAGGAAGAAAAGTCGATCAGTACTATAAACCTGGTTTTCATGGGCAGGGGTTTAACAGTATACCTGTACCAGTACCGGCACCTATACCTGTAAGCTACGAAAAAATACGGCAATTGTATAGTGCCTTTGGTTGCCATTCTAAGCGTATCTTTGTAGCTTTCTACTTAAGAAACCTATTTCTATTGAAAGCATTAGAAGAATTTTTAGTCTGGTTTAGTGACGCCGCCTGGGGTATGCCTTTGTTGATCCTCCTGATGGGCGGCGGTTTTTACTTTATGTTTTACTCGGGCTTCCTGCCCTTCCGCTACCTGCGCCATGCCATCAACGTGCTGCGTGGCAAATACGACGACCCCGACGACCCGGGAGACATCAACCACTTTGAGGCGCTTTCGGCTGCGCTGGCAGCTACGGTAGGTATGGGCAACATCAGCGGCGTGGCCGTGGCCATTGCCATTGGCGGGCCGGGTGTGCTGTTCTGGATGTGGGTGAGTGCCTTTGTAGGTATGGCCACCAAATTTTTTTACCTGCTCGCTGTCGGTGATGTACCGTGGCCACGACAGTGTAGGCCACCTGGAGGGCGGACCGATGTACGTGATTGAAACAGGCCTTGGCAAGAAATGGAAACCGCTAGCAGCCTTCTTTGCTGTTGCCGGTCTGTTCGGTACACTGCCTATCTTCCAGGCCAACCAGCTCACGCAGGTGATACGGGAGGTTGTGCTCGAGCCAAATGGTTTCACGACTACTGACTTATTCTACACCAACCTTACCATCGGGTTGGTGCTTGTATTCATTACCTCTCTGGTGATTTTCGGAGGTATACAGCGCATTGGCCATGTGGCAGGCAAGATGGTGCCGGGCATGGTGGTACTCTACATGCTGGCTGTGTTCTACATCATGTTCGTGAACTACACAGCTATACCTGATGCCTTCGCCTTGATCTTCAAAGACGCCTTCTCGGCTCAAACTGTGCTGGGCGGTGCTGTAGGTGCGATTATTATTGCAGGTGCACGCAGGGCGGCCTTCTCGAATGAGGCAGGTATAGGCACGGCCTCTATGATGCATGGCGCTGCCAAAACCGACGAACCTATTCGTGAAGGACTGGTCGCCATGCTAGGACCTTTTATTGATACTATCGTGGTTTGTACGCTCACCGGTCTGGCCATTATCCTGACGGGTACGTGGCAGGATACCGATGCCAGCGGCGTGACTATGACGGCCACTGCCTTCAACAATGCCATGCCTGGCTTTGGCAGCTATGTTCTGGTAGTATGCGTGATGATTTTCGCCTTCACTTCGTTGTTTTCCTACTCTTACTATGGCACCAAATGCTTCAGCTACCTCTTCGGGGCGAAGTATAAGCACTACTACAACTACTTCTATGTAGCCACCATCGTGTTTGGTGCCACCGCCACCATCACAGCCGTGATCGCCCTCATCGACGGCATGTACGCTATGATGGCGATTCCTACCATGGTATCGGCCCTGCTGCTTTCGCCAAAGGTGATGGCTGCCGCACGGGATTATTTTACAAGGATGAAGGAGTTCCGGGAAGAGGCTAAAGAAAAGGAGGCGAAGGGAGTATAAAAATCAAAGTTGAGCGGTTCGCAAAGCTGTATAATTTTAAATCTCCGGTAGAATAAAAAGGAGCCTGTTCTATAATAAACAGGCTCCTTTTTTATTCTATTCTAAGCTCTTTCGCGACGACACAATCCGCTGCAGTTCTGTCTCGCTCTCCTGTCCTTCGGCAGCGCTGTAGAAACGGGTGGTTGGGTAAGCGAAGCGAATATCCGATGTGGCCAGAAACTCGGACAGCACGTCTTCCCATATCTTGTTTTCGCTCTCCCGACGGCCATTCAGGTTGCAGAGGTAGCGTAAAGTAAGCTGTATGCCATTCTCTCTGACTTTGGTAAACACCCGCGGCTCGAAGCTCCGATAGAAGATCAGGTGCTGCTGCGCCTCTATGCGCACGCGCTGCTCCACCTCCCCTGTCAGTTTTTCGGTATGCCGCCCCCCGATCTCCTGTAAAATGGTTTTCGCTTTCTGCCAATTGCTCTCAAAAGTAACCCGCACCTGCACCTCGTGCCACAGAAAGGGGAAGCCGTAGTTGTAGTTGATTTGCCCCTGCGTGAATACCTGGCTGTTGGGGATGTGCACCACGCGGCCCGTTGCCTGCTCAGAATCCACCCATTCTCCCAGCTCGTTAATGGTGAACTGGAAGAAGCCAATGTCGATGACGTCGCCGGTATAGAGGCCTATCTTAATGCGGTCGCCTACCTTGAAGGGGCGCTTCCAGATGAGGAACACCCAGCCCATCATGTTCAGAATCGGGTCGCGGAGCACCACCACCAGACCGACTGAGAAGATACCCAGGAACGTAGTGATGGACCTGAAGCCATCGAACCAGATATTGGCCAGAAAGATAATGCCCAGCCCCGTTACGACGTAGTTGGTTGTCTTTCTCCATTGGTACAGCTTACGGGAGTCGGTCTGTTGCCGCGATGCCAGCCGCAGCAGCACCCGGCTCACGATCCAAAGCACCAGTAAAGCCACAAGTGACTTCACGATGTTCTCCTGTATGGCAGCCGACAGGTTGAGGTTCTCCTCTATCCAGTATTCAATTTTGCGCATAATGCTTCTTTGTCAAGCTAAAGTCGTAAAAAGGATGTTCTTTCTCAAGCTTCCTGACGGGCAGCTTCCAGTTGTTTTATACGCCACGGGCTGCCTACAATCCATAGAATATCACCTTCTCCTATTACCAGCTCTGAGTCCGGGTTGAGCATACGCTCGCCGTTCTTTTCTATACCTACAATCAGCCCTTTCGTTTTCTCCCGCACCCCCGATTCTCGCACAGTCTTTCCAAGCAGCCTGGAGGCAGGCGACACTACCAGTTTCTGCAGGCTTATTTCTTCCCGGGTGGTCTCGCCGTTCGAGCTAGGTATAAACTCTTCGTTAATAAATTCGCTAAAGGCTTCGATTTGCTCATCTGTGCCGAATACATAAATTTTATCGCCGGGGAAGATGCGCTCGTTACGGGTCGGCGCCATAATGTTGCGCCCTTCCCGCTCGATCACGGCGACGTTCACACCATACTTCTCGCGAATCTGCAGCTCAATCATGCTTTTACCTACGACCACCGCGTTAGGCAATACTTCGAAGCTGGTCAGGTGAGCATCCCAGGGCACCAGCGTATGTGTCATTTTGCTGGCCGCCTCGATTTCGCGGGCATTCAGGTTCGACATAAACCGGTCTTCGATGCGGGTGTAGAAGTTCTGGATACGTCGTGAGAAAACAACCAGCAAGCCGATGATGAATAAGCTGCCGACAATGGCCACCTGCACCGACAGCACCTGGTTGAGCAAGAAGCCGATAAACAGGATGGCTATACCTACCCGCGTAAACTCCAACACGATAATCAGGCTGCGGTAGTTGCGGTTAGCCCAGATACGGCCCTGGGCTTCTTTCTGCGGATGGTATACAGCCATCGCCCACAGAAAGGGCGCCATGAACACCAGTGCAATCGCCACCGTCGCGACACCACCCCAAACACCGTTGATGAAGTTCTCCGTGATGAACGGATACAGAAAGTTGCCGGCCGCCAGTACAATCGCAATCAGGATGACCGAATAGACCACCAGGTTGATGACATAGGACCGCAATACTATTTTCCAGTCGCTAACGGTGCTGATTGTCTCTGCGCCTGAACTGTACTCGTTGAGCGAGGTTTTCCATCGCTCTGGCAGCATACCTTCTACGGAGCGGTACAGCGGATCGGCCAGCTTGATCATGTAAGGTGTGGTGAACGTTGTGATGGCCGAAACCGCCACTGCCACCGGGTATAGAAAGTCGCTGGTTACATTGAGGGTGAGCCCCAGAGTGGCGATGATGAACGAGAACTCCCCGATCTGCGACACGCTCATACCTGACTGGATTGAAGTCCTGAGCCCCTGTCCGGCCATCAGACCTCCGCCCGTGATACTCACCATTTTGCCGACAATCGTCACAACAGTGATCAGGGCGATTGGCCCGGCATACTCCACAATCATGGCCGGGTTGATCAGTATACCTACAGAGACGAAGAAGATGGCACCGAAAAGGTCCTTTACAGAGGTGACCAGGTGCTCGATCTTCTCAGCCTTGGTAGTTTCTGCCAGTATAGAGCCCATGATGAACGCCCCTAACGCTGGCGAGAAACCTACCTGCGCCGCCAGTATCACCATAATAAAACAGAGTGCGATGGAGACAATCAGCAAGGTCTCGTCGTTCATCAGTTTGCTGGCCTTGCGCAGGAAAGTAGGTATAAGAAAGATACCCGCCAGAAACCAGACCACCAGGAAGAAAGCCAGCTTGAGCACTGCCTGCAGCATTTCGGTGCCCGCAAACTGCTGGCTCACGGCCAGAGTGGAGAGCAGCACCAGGAGCAGGATCGCCACCAGGTCCTCTACGATCAGCACGCCAAATACCAGCCCTGCGAAACGCTGCGACTTCACGCCCAGTTCGTCGAAAGCCCGGATGATGATGGTGGTGGAGGAGATGGAAAGTATACCGCCCAGGAACACGCTGTCCATTGTGCTCCAGCCCAGCATTTTGCCTGTGAGATAACCCAGCAAGAGCATCACAATCACTTCCACGCCCGCCATGATAGAGGATGCGCCGCCTACTTTTACCAGCTTCTTGAAACTGAACTCCAGCCCGAGGCTGAACAGCAGGAAAATCACGCCGATTTCGGCCCACACGTTGATGTTCTCAATCTCGATGATGGTCGGGAAAAGGTTGAAGTGCGGCCCTACCAGCAAGCCCGCTATGATATAGCCCAGCACGAGTGGTTGCTTGAGCTTTTTGAAAATCAGTGTTGTGATACCCGCAGCTCCGAGTATCAGCCCCAGGTCCATTACTAAATGGGGAAGGTGTGTCATATAATCGCGTTATACTGAAATAAGTAGTGTGTAAACAATACAGCAACAAGCTGCCAATCTTACAATATACATCAAAATTTATCCGCTTACAGGTATAGGTCCCTTGATTTTTAATGATACGGGACTTCCCTGCTATACCTGATTCACAGCCAGCCCGATGTTTAACGATCTGGTTACAGGCGCTTTAGTTCTGCATGGTCTCCGTCATGGGATAATGCATATTGCCTGTCGCAACCGGATTGAATTGCAGGCTCCGCACGTCATCCGCCGCTGGCATTTCGAACACCTCCAGGTCAAAGTACTTCACAGCAGCCAGCAGGTGGTCAAAAATATCAGCCATAATTGCCTCGTATTCCGTCCACACAATGCTGTTGGCAAACAGGTATAGCTCAATCGGCATACCTGTGGTGGTTGGCTCGAGCTGGCGCACCATCATGGTCATGCCTTTGTGCGTTTTCGGGTGCGCCTTCAGGTAGGCGTCTACATATTGCCGGAACACACCCACATTGGTTAAGCTGCGCCCATTGATCAAAAGGCTCTTATCGATCTCATTGGCTGCGTTAAACTGCCTGATTTCCTGCTGGCGCTCTTCCAGGTAGCCTTTCAGCAGCTGGATCTTGCTCAGGCGGCTCACCTCCTCGTCAGACAGGTAACGGATGCTGGAGATCTTGATGAACACGGAGCGCTTGATGCGCCGCCCGCCAGAGCGTTGCATCCCCCGCCAGTTTTTAAACGAGTCCGAGATCAGGTAGTATGTAGGTATCGTGGTAATGGTCTTGTCGAAGTTCTGCACCTTGACCGTGTTGAGGTTTATCTCGATCACATCGCCGTCTGCGCCGTACTTTTCCATGGTTACCCAGTCGCCTATGCGCACCATGTCGTTGGTCGACACCTGTATGCTGGCCACAAAGCCCATGATCGTGTCTTTGAACACCAGCATCAGTATCGCCGAAGCCGCACCCATAGCCGTTACGAATGTCCAGGCGTCTTTGCCTGTGAGGGTGGAGAAAATAAGCAAGCCGCCTACGAAGTACAGAAAAATAGTAAGCACCTGCAGGAAGCTTTCTACGGGCTTGTCTCTGAAGGTTTCAGTTGTCTTAAGGAAATCTTTGAAGGTGCGCAGAAGCGCTCGTGCTACCCACACCCATAGCATGATCAGGTAGATGTCTGTTAACTTGATGAGTGGCGAAATCAGGCTCGTAAAATCGGCAAACACGACAGGTATAGCCTGCACCACAATAATAAGCGGTGCAATCCGGGCCAGGTATACGATCACCTTGTTGCGTACCAGATACTCTATCAACTTCGTGCTGGACTTAGCCGCAAACTTATGCAGGGTACCCACCAGAATCTTCCTGGAAAAGAAATCCGCCAGGTATACCAACAGGGCCGTTGCCAAAATCAGGACCAGCATGTTGATGTGCATAGCTGCCTGTTCGGGTACACCCAGGTTTAGTAATTGGTCAGATGTCCAGCTACTGATCTGGTCATTCGAATTAGTAGTGTTCATGATAAGTGAAAGGGTTTTAAAATAACTTTGGCTATATGATATGCTCCTGTGATCTTAGGCTGAAACAGCAAACAGCAGAAATGAAATGATCAGAAGGGAGCTGTAAATAATGAAGGAGTTGATTCGGCTTTTCTCGCCTGCATACCAAAAGAGACTCCATTGAGGGAAGACTATACCGATGAGTAATCCGAAAATGGAAATCCACGATATGACTATTGCAAAATCAGTCATGCGAAAATATGAGTATGTAGAGCTGTCCTGTGCCTACTGGTTAACAAGCATAACAGGGTTTAAAGCAGCGTAAGGCTGACTTGCTCTATATGAAAAAGAAGGAGATGCCCTGAGCCTGCGCTGAATACTGGCATGCATCAGAGGAAAACTTATCAGTGCAGAACTGAGATTGCCTAGGGGGCGTTGGGTTGTATGGTGATGGGGAAAAGCTGGGTGATGAGTTCAGCTCCTGCCGCATGTGGTGAGTAAGAGGGTCTGTCATCAATGGCTGTAGCAAACGTGAGTGCCTGAAACACGCATTTGATGAACTGCTGCGGACTCAGCACGATGACTGAGGCGGTATTAGCGTCCAGAAAGACTTGCACAGTCTGTTGCTTTACCGAAAAATCATCTTGTTCGCTAGTAGCTGACCTGAGGCTTTGGGCTACTTCAGCAGCAGAACCTTTTACCAAGTAACTATATACAGCCAGTTCGTGGCCCGGCAGTGTGACAGCCCACAGCAGCATTACCCACATGAGCGGGTAGGTAAGGTAGTGCTTTATGTACTTGGTAAAAGCCATTGTCCTGCAAAAGTAAGGCTTTTGCTTTTAAGATGCAGTTTAAACATTAGCCGATTGATCTTCTATCCTACTCTACCTCGTAGCCAAGCAGCTCGTTCACCTTTGTTAGTTCCTCGTCATTATCGGTCATCACGAAGAGCTTATCTTTGGGCTCCAGCATGGTGGCACCGTTTGGCGTCACAAACTTTCTGTTCCTGTTGATCAACACGATAAGCGCACCTTTTGGAAAGTGCAGGTCTACCAGCGTTTTGCCAACTGCAGGGCTACTGTCCGGAACCTCTATTTCGGTGAGCTCATTTTTGAGGTCATACTCCATTTCCAGATCGAACTGGTGCTTTTTCAGCTTCTTGTCCTTTTCGCTCAGGTTAAGCCATTTTGCAACCGGGCTAAGTGTTGTGCCTTGCAGCATAACGGAGGTGAGTACAATAAAGAACACGATGTTGAAGATCATATCCGATTTCTCTACTCCTGCCAGCATCGGATAGGTGGCGAACACAATAGGCACTGCGCCACGCAGGCCAACCCATGATACATAGAGCTTGTCCTGTATCGTGTTTTTGAAGAAAGCCATGCTTAAAAACACACTCACCGGACGAGCCACAAATATCAGGAACATCGAAATCAGCAGACCTGTGCCCACTACCGGCAGCATGTGTGATGGGAATACAAGCAAGCCAAGTGTTAAGAACATCAGAATTTGCATAAGCCAGGCTATGCCATCATAAAACTTGGTAAGACTTCGCTTATGAATGAAGTTGCGGTTACCGAGTATAACCGCCGCCACATATACCGCCAAAAAGCCATTGCCGTTGATAACATTCGTGAAGGCATAGGTGAAGATTACCATCGCCATGGTCAATGCCGGGTAAAGGCCCTCCTGTTCCAGCTTGATCCGGTTGATGACCCACACCATGGCCCGGCCCATGGCTATACCTGCCACGGCGCCGATGCTCATCTGCATAAAGAACATGGGCACAAGCTGCCAGATGCTTGCCTCCTGATTCATGATCAGGAATGTGAAGCTGACAGTCAGGAAATAGGCCATCGGGTCGTTAGAGCCCGACTCCAGCTCCAGTGTAGGCCGCAGGTTGTTCTTAAGCCCGATATTCTTGGAGCGGAGAATGGAGAATACAGCCGCAGCATCGGTAGACGACACGATAGAACCCAGGAGCAGGCTCTCCAGTAAGGTGAAGTCGGTGACAAAGTATACAAAGGCTCCAAGGGAGATGGCTGTGATGAATACCCCAACCGTAGCCAGAATAACGCCCCGCCACAGAATGGGCTTCGTACTTTCCCAGCGGTATCTAAACCACCGGAGAAGAGAATAAAAGCAAGAGCAACGGTACCGAGCGACTGTGCTGTTTGTGCGTCATTGAAATAAATTTTTCCCAGTCCCTCAGACCCTGCTAGCATACCTACTCCCAAGAACAGGATTAAGGCTGGTACCCCGAACCGTCCAAGGCTCTTACTGATCAGGATACTGATGAAGAGCAGAATAGAGGAGACCAGAAGTATATCTTCGAACGTAACGGCCATTTATTACCTTAAAGCGCCAAAATTTTATTTTAATTAAATCTGTCTTACCTGTTACTCACCCCCTATCACCCTCACAATGGATCACCTACACACCCTTAGCTTCGAATAATTAACTATCACACCAAGCCCTCAAAATAGTACGTGCTCTTGATTAAACTATTACTCTGTGCAAAAGACAGGGGTTACAAGCCTGCTAATAAGCTACCATATTCAGGTGTGTTAACTGTGCCCTTCTAAACAAGCGTGCAGTATCTCGGAGAAGCGGTATACCTCCTCGAAGCTGTTGTAAAGCGGCGTGGGTGCTACCCGAATAACGCTCGGTTCGCGGAAGTCCACAATGATGCCGGCCTCCATCAACATGTCGAAAAGCTCACGGGCATTTTGTTTTACCAGTATAGATATCTGGCAGCCACGGGCTTGCGGGTCACGCGGCGTGATCATCTCGAGCACTTCCTTACCTACGTGCACATCGTTGATCAGGTACTCCAGATAGCCCGTCAGCTTCTCGCTCTTGGCACGCAGGTTAGCTATGCCTGCCTCATCGAATAGCTCCAGCGAAGCACGGTGCAGGGCCATCGGCAGAATCTGGGCATTGCTCAGTTGCCAGCCTTCGGCGCCTACCATCGGCATAAAGCCTTTTTTCATCTGGAAGCGTGAGCCCGCATCATGGCCCCACCAGCCGGCAAAGCGCGGCAGGTCCGGGTTGTTGGCATGGCGCTCGTGCACAAACGCTCCTGCAGTGCCACCCGGTCCGGAGTTGAGGTACTTGTAGGTACACCACACGGCAAAGTCCACGTCCCAATCGTGCAGTTGCAGCGGCACGTTGCCGGCGGCATGCGCCAGGTCGAAACCCACCACAGCACCCACTTCGTGGCCTACTTTGGTAATGGCCTGCATATCATATACCTGCCCGGTGTAGTAGTTGATGCCTCCCATCAGCACAAGCGCCAGTTCTTCGCCGTGTTCGCGAATGCTCTGCAGAATGTCTTCGGTGCGCAGGGTATGCTCACCCTCTCTCGGGAGCAGCTCCACAATCGCCTCCTCCGGGGTATAGCCATGGAACTTCACCTGCGTCTCCAGCGCATACTGGTCCGACGGGAAAGCCCCCCTTCCATGATGATTTTGATGCGCTTGCCTTCGGGTCTGTAAAACGACACCAGCATGAGGTGCAGGTTTACGGTGAGTTGGTTCATGATCACCACTTCCTGTGGCTTGGCTCCCACCACACGGGCAGCGCCGTCAGCGAGCAATTTATGGTAGTTGAACCAAGGCTCTTCACCTTTAAAATGGCCCTCTACAGCGTAGTTAGCCCACTTGTACATCTCATTGTCGATGTACATCTGCGCCGACTTGGGCTGCAAACCCAGTGAATTGCCACAGAAGTAGATGGCATCACGGCCGTTTACCTGCGGAAAATAAAAGCGGTCTTTAAAATGCTTGAGTGGATCGAGGTTATCTTGTTCCTGCGCAAAGGCAAGGCTATTTTGATAGTTCATTTTTCTGGTGCAGAATTTATCGTGAGACAGTGCCTGTAAAAGAGCACCTGCTATAATGCTGCAAGATAATAAAATGAACAGGAAGTTGGGGAATGAAACCAGGCTATACCTTTGCCTTCGAAACACCAGAAGCGTCTTTCACAAAAAGGCTCTTCTCCAGATTCAGCCATTCCAGGGCCGTGCCGTGCAGCATGCGGTCTTTGGTGGCGCGGTCGTAAGGCATGGATTCGATGAGTTTGCCGGGCTCCAGTTCGCCGAGCGGGAACGGGTAGTCGGTGCCGAGGGCAATGCTGTTGGCGCCTACCAGGTTCACGAGGTAGTCCAGTGCCTGCGGGTCATGCACGAGGGAATCGAAGTAGAACTTGCCAAGGTACTCGCGGGGGTTCACGTTGTTGTCGACAGCGCACAGGTCGGGGCGTACTTCGAAGCCGTGTACAATGCGGCCAATAGTGGCTGGGAATGAACCGCCACCATGAGCAAAAGCTACCCGCAGTTTCGGCAGGCGCTCCAACACGCCCCCAAATATCATAGAGCAAATGGCCAGGCTGGTCTCAGCAGGCATACCCACGAGCCAGGGCAACCAGTACTTACTCATTTTCTCTTTGCCGTACATGTCCCAGGGATGCACAAATACGGCCGCCCCTAGCTCTTCAGCCGCCTGAAAAATCGGAAACAGTTCGGGGACGTCGAGATTCCAGTCGTTGATATGCGATCCGATCTGTATACCTGCCATACCCAGCTCTTTCATGCACCGTTCCAGCTCTTTAATAGCCAAATCAGGGTCCTGCATCGGTATAGTACCTAAGCCGATGAAGCGGTCGGGATAGTCTGCCACAATACCTGCGATATGGTCGTTGAGCATACGCGACAGGTCGTAGGTATGCTCGGGCTTTGCCCAGTAGTTGAACATAACGGGCACTGTGCTCAGCACCTGTACGCCCACCTGGTGGTGACTGCATTCGTGCATGCGCACTTTAGGGTCCCAGCAGTTGTCCTGAATCTCGCGGAAGAACTTATCGTCCATCATCATGCGGGCGCAGCAGGGCTTGTGGTGCTCCAACCTTATGAAGCCGCCATAGCCGTAGCGCTCACGCAGATCGGGCCACGTAGCGGGCAGGATGTGCGTGTGAATGTCAATCTTGAAAAGATTGTCTGTGGCAGGTATGGGGGTAATAGGCTTCTGGTTTTGCATGCTGCTAAAAGGGCGAAAATGCGGCTATACGTTGTACGGCCAAATAAAGCAATCCAACAAGATACACATTTTACAGATTTAACACTGCCTATTCTGACAGTCATTAGCCAAAAGCTAAACATAAAAGCTGCATCCGGATTTTTCCCGTTGGCTGAAATAGCAATTACGCAGGTTTTACCGGAGGCTGCAGCACCTCTCCGCATTTATCGCAGGTACGCAGGTCTTCGTTGTCCCAGAAATTGCCCATAATAACCGGTAGCTGTTTCACAATGTCCGTTACTTCTGTGAAGTCTTCATGCAGCTTGTTGCCGCAGTTCTCGCAGAACCACATAAAGCCGTCCTTTTCCCCTTCTTTACGGTAGCGTTCGATCACCAAACCTACCGTGTTGGCCGAGCGCTGCGGGGAATGCGGCACTTTTGCCGGAAGCAGGAAGATCTCCCCTTCCTTTATTGGAATATCCACAGGCTTGCCGTCTTCTATAATTTTCAGCACAATGTCACCTTCCACCTGGTAGAAAAACTCCTCGCCTTCGTCGTAGTGATAGTCTTTGCGGGCATTGGGGCCGCCCACCACCATCACAATAAAATCGTCGTTGCCTTTGTACACCTGCTGGTTACCCACGGGTGGCTTAAGCAAATGGCGGTGTTCTTCTATCCACTGTTTGAAATTGAAAGGTCGTTGTATGGCCATAGTTCTGTCGGGTTAGGTTGATAGTTTGAATGTACGAGAATTACACGCAATTGGCAAATACCGCACAGCTCAGCACATATCTGACAGGCATTTCAGGTATAGGGCAATAATTTACCCCCCTGTGTATACCTACAGCACTCTTCAAAGTATAAAGAGTAAGCCTATGCGTACCCAAATGACCAGACTTCTGCGTTACCTGCTCCTCTACATCTTGGTTTGCACCACCTCTTGTAGCCCCAGTATTTACTACGGGCCCAGTGCGGGCAACTGGCAGCACTTTTCTTTACCCGACTCAACGGGCATTGCCTATACCGTGTACCTGTTGGGCGACGCGGGGGCTCCACAACTGGATAAAACCGAACCCACACTCAAATTACTAAAATCGCAGCTCGACCGCGACCCCAGGAGCATGCTGCTGGTGCTGGGCGACAACCTGTACCACGACGGACTTTCGGAAGTAGGTAGCCAGACCCGCGATCAGGGCGAAAAGCGCCTCAACGAGCTAATAAAAGTAGTGGATGACCACCAGGGCAAAGTGTTTTTCGTGCCTGGCAACCACGACTGGGATTATATGGGCCCTAAGGGACTGGAGAAAATACGTAGGCAAGAGCAGTACATTGAGGCGGGCATCAACAAAGGCAACACCTTTGTACCCGACGACGGCTGCCCTGGCCCGTATGTGGAACAGCTGCGTGACGATGTGATATTCATCGGTATAGATACCCAATGGTGGCTGCACAAATACGAAAAGCCCTATGGCGCCGACAACGGCTGTAACGCGGGCACCGAAACTGAAATGCTGCAACAGATTGAACAGACGCTCGAAGCCAATAAAGGTAAGCACATCGTCATCGGGGGGCACCATCCGTTTGTGAGCAACAGTAACCATGGCGGCTTCTATACCGTGATGGACCACCTTTTCCCGCTGCGCCTCATACGAGACGGACTCCTGTTTCCGCTGCCCGTTATCGGCTCGCTATACCCGTTTTACCGCCAGCTTGGCGGCGTGGACCAGGACATTCCGCACTACCGCTACCAGTTGCTCATCAGCCGCATGGAGCAGCTTTTCAACCGCTACGACAATATCATTTATACCTCGGGCCACGACCACAACCTACAGCTGCACAAAATCGACAAGTACATCCACATCCTCAGCGGCTCAGGCTGTAAAACGGCACCTGTGGATGTCGAGAACAACGCCACCTTTGCCCACAGCGAGAAGGGATTTGTAAAAGTGATTTATTACACCAATGGTGAGGTATGGACCGAGTTCTGGTCGCCTGAGGGCGATGGCGACACAGGCCGGGTAAACTACCGCGGCAAGCTTTACGACCAGATTCGCCAGGACGCAACCGCCACCGCCGCCTGCACCGATACGCTTCAGGCGGAGCCTGTGGAGTTCAGGCCTGCCGATCCGAAAAAGAAGCCCTACGCACTGGCTGGTGTGTTGCTCAAAAATGATTATGCAAAAGAATGGGCCACTCCTGTGCGTGTCACCTACCTCGACATGGGTGCTGTGGGCGGTGGCCTGAGTCCGTTTGGCGTCACCAAAGAGCGCGACCGCAACAGCCTGCGCC
This sequence comes from Pontibacter sp. BAB1700, assembly GCF_000277005.1. Classification (NCBI taxonomy): domain Bacteria; kingdom Pseudomonadati; phylum Bacteroidota; class Cytophagia; order Cytophagales; family Hymenobacteraceae; genus Pontibacter; species Pontibacter sp. BAB1700. The sequence continues at coordinate 21,968 of NZ_AKIS01000041.1, forward strand.
TCCGCAGCGCCAAAGGCTACGAGTACCGTTTCCGCCCTTTGCTCCGCGATGCCATGCGTACTGTGCCGCAACAGTACCGAGGCACGGAAGTCATACAGTCGGTGCCCGAAACGTGGTTGCCCTCGCAGCACCCTTATGCACCGCTTATTGCCACGCCGCTCGAGAAAGCCGCTGGGTTGCTGGCCTCCTCCCCAGCTCTGCACCTGCTGCCCGACATCGATTGCCTGGAGCCTTACAAAGCACCTTTCGGCAACCGTTTAGGTTTTCTGGAGTTTGATGCCGAAGACTACCGCCTGGGCCATAGGGATCAGGATGCCGATGATGTGCAGGAACTGAGCTACACTGCCATGCTGCACCGCCTCGAAGACGACCACCTGCACCAGGTCAACGCCCGCGCTTTCGTCAAAGCCCGCCTCCTCGATATGCTCATCGGTGACTGGGACCGCCACGAAGATAACTACGAGTGGAGCCTGACCGAGGCGAACGGCCGCACGCTATACCTGCCTATACCGAAGGTGCGCGACAATGCCTTTTTCGCTTTTGACGGTTTTTTCCCATGGCTGGCCACCCGCAGCTGGGGTGTGCAGGAGTTGCAGCACTTCGGCTATAAAATCCAAAACCTGAAAGGCCTGAACATGGCCGCTAAAGACCTCGACCGCCGTCTGCTGGGTAGCCTCACCCCTGCCGACTGGGTGCAGATAGCCGACAGCCTGGAAGCAGTGCTCACCGACGAGGTGCTGGCCAATGCCGTGCGCCAGATGCCCCCCGAAGTATACCCGCTGCACGGCGACGAGCTGACCCAGAAACTGAAAGCCCGACGGGTGCAGCTGCCCCGCGTAGCCGAAGAATACGCCATGCTACTGGCCCGTTACGTGGATGTGTTTGGCAGCAAAAAGAAAGAGCTGTTTGAGATTGAGCGATTAGCCAACGGCGACACACGTATCACCGTGACCGCCGCCAATAACCCAAGCCACACACTCTATACCCGCACATTCTCTCCTGAGCATACCAGAGAAATACGCCTCTACGGTTTCGGGGGCGACGATGAATTCAGGGTAACGGGCGAAACGGGCAGCGACATAAAAGTGCGTGTGATTGGCTACAAAGAGCACGGCCGCTACCAGTTTGCCTTCTCCGATAGCCTGGACAACAGCAGCATCTCCTATAACTTGCGCAATACCATCGGCGACAAGAACGTGATAGACAACACCCGCGCTACCTACGAAGATTTTGCCACAGGCGACCTGATCAACAGCCCTGCCTCTGACGAGTTTCGCTATACCCGCATAGGACCTAACTTCACGGTTATTTACAACACAGCCGATGGGCTGGTGCTGGGCGCGGGTATGCAGTACAGGCCGTACAAGTTCAGAACGAGCGCCAGGGGCGGCGTGCAGCGCTTGCTTTACCAGCGCTCACTCAAAACAGGTATGGCCCGCATTTTCCATGAAGGCGAAATCAAAGACCTGTTCTTCGACCTCGATTTGGTGAGCCGCGCCTGGGTATATGCCCCCTACTACAGCATGCAATACCGTGGCTACGGCAACCGCCCAGCCCCAACCGATGCGCCCATGAACGAGCGGGTAGAGCTGAGCAATGCCCATATTTCGGCAGCTTTGCAGAAGCCTTTTGGCACGTTCTTCTCGCTCGGGGCGGGACCTGTGTTGGAGTATTTCAGGTTGAGCGAGCGCCGCAACAGCTGGGTTCAGGAGCTTTTACCCGACAACCGACAAGGCGCATTTGGACAGCGCAGCTACCTCGGCGCCACTGCCTTTTTCAGGACCGATGCGAGAGACTACGAGCACAACCCGAGCCGCGGACTGGTGATAGACCTGCGGGGCAACTGGTTTCAGGGGGTGGCCAACACCAGCGGCGGGTATAGTCGCTATACCTACGAAGTGCGCTACTACATGAGTCCGAATCTGCCTTATCAGCTCACCTTCGCAGGACGCATAGGCGGTGGCATCAATACGGGCCGCTACGCTTTCTACCAGGGCAATATGCTGGGTGGCGGCCTCCTGCCCGACTTCAGCCAGACCATTCGCGGCTACAGCCAGACCCGCCTAGTCGGCGACCGCAGTTTCTTCACCAACCTCGAGATGCGTGTAGCCTTGCTCAACTACCGCGTATACCTGTTCCCTGGCAAATTAGGTGTGCTCGGCCTTTACGACACAGGCCGTGTCTGGACCCGCACCAACAACGTAGGCGGCTGGAACAGAGCCTATGGCGGCGGCATCTGGTTCTCGCTCTTCAACCGTATTGTGCTCACGGGCACCGCCGCCTACTCCCGCGAAGGCACCCTGATTAATGTGCAGAATGGGTTTTTCTTTTAATTGCTTATCTTTAAGCTATGAACTTAGACCTGACGGATAAAAGAGCCATCGTGTGCGGCAGCACGCAAGGTATAGGCAAGGCCATCGCTGTAGAACTGGCGCAACTGGGTGCCAGCGTGACACTGGTAGCCCGCAACGAAGCCAAGTTACAGGAGGTAGCCCAGGAACTGGACAACAGCAAAGGGCAGCAACACGACTACCTGGTAGCCGATTTCAGCAAGCCCGACGAGTTGGTACAGCAGCTACAGGTATACCTGCAGCAACACAACCAGGTACACATCCTTGTGAACAACACAGGCGGACCAGCAGGCGGACCGATTGTAGATGCCAAACCAGAAGAGTTTCTCAGCGCTTTTAACATGCACTTGATTAACAACCACAACCTGGCGCAGGCAGTGATTCCGCTGATGAAAAAAGCAGGCTACGGCCGCATTATCAACATTATCAGCACCTCAGTGAAACAGCCGCTGCAGAACCTAGGCGTGTCGAACACCATTCGCGGTGCCGTGGCCAGCTGGGCGAAGACCATGTCCAACGAATTAGGGCAATATGGCATCACGGTGAACAATGTGCTCCCTGGCGCTACCCGCACAGGGCGTCTGGAGTCTATCATCGAGAACAAAGCGAAGAAAACTGACAGTGAAGTAAATAAGGTGGAAGAGGAGATGATGAGCGAAATCCCAGCCCGCCGCTTCGCCGAACCTGAAGAAGTCGCTGCAGCTGCAGCATTTCTGGCTACGCCAGCGGCGGCATATATCAACGGCATTAACGTGCCAGTGGATGGTGGCAGGACGGGGAGTTTGTAACCTCACCCTTTCCCTTTTATAGAGAGCCCCTATCCCCAAAACAGGGAAGGGAGTTGAGAAAGCCCTCGCTCGCGCCCCGCGAGTGTGAGCTATCTGGCGGACCCCGGCCGCTTTGGTTTGTACCTGTCGGTACAAGTGGCGGGACGCCACTGAATAACGCACACTCGCGGGACGCGAGCGAGGGCTCAAGAAAACAAGGAGAATACACCTTTACTAAAAATAAACCCAAAAACTCCCCTCCTGTTTTTAGGTAGGGGGGCGGGGGGAGGTGAAACCATGCAGCACATCCATAACTACATTGACGGCCAGTTAGTCATGCCTGTGGCAGGGCAGTATATCGACAACTACAACCCCGCTTTGGGCGAAGTGTACTCGCTTATACCTGACTCCGACGAGCAGGACGTGGAACAGGCGGTGCAGGCGGCTTTGAAAGCTTTCCCGGCCTGGTCGAACACACCTGCCGAGAAGCGGGGGCAGATTTTGATGCGCATTGCCGACCTCATTGACCAGAACCTGGACAAGCTGGCTGAAGCCGAATCAATAGACAATGGCAAGCCGCTGAAACTGGCGAAGTCGGTGGATATACCGCGGGCGAGTAGCAACATGCGCTTTTACGGCACGGCTATTCAGCACTTCGCTTCGAAAGCGCATTACATGGAGGGTACTAATGCCATCAACTATACCGTGCGCCATCCGCATGGGGTGGTGGGCTGCATTTCACCCTGGAACCTGCCGCTATACCTGTTCACCTGGAAGATTGCCCCTGCCCTTGCCGCGGGCAACTGTGTGGTGGCAAAGCCTTCTGAAGTCACGCCCATGACGGCCTACATGCTTTCGGAAATCTGCATAGAAGCGGGCTTACCGGCGGGTGTGCTCAACATCGTACACGGCTACGGCCACAAGGTAGGTGCGGCCATGACGGCGCACCCGAAAGTGCCGGTTATCTCTTTTACGGGTGGCACGGCCACAGGGCGCACCATTGCTGCCACGGCGGCCCCGATGTTCAAGAAGCTGTCGCTGGAGTTGGGCGGCAAAAACCCGAACATCATCTTTGCGGACTGCGACTTCAATAACGCCCTGCATACCTCTATCCACTCCTCCTTCGCCAACCAGGGTCAGATTTGCCTCTGTGGCTCCCGCATTTTCATTGAGCGGCCGCTTTATGAGAAATTCCGCGATGCTTTTGTGGAGAAAGTAAAAGCCTTGCAGGTAGGCGACCCGATGGAAGAAGGCTCAAAAATGGGCGCCATGGTATCGGAACAGCACATGCAAAAGGTCCTTTCCTATATCGAACTGGCCAAACAAGAGGGCGGCACCATCCTTACGGGCGGACACCAGGTGCAGGTAGAAGGACGTTGCCAGAACGGCTGGTTCATCGCCCCAACCATCATCGAGGGACTGCCCTACACTGCCGCACCAACACCGAGGAAATCTTCGGCCCGGTTGTCACCCTCACCCCTTTCGACACCGAAGAAGAAGTCATCCAATACGCCAACTGCACCGACTACGGCCTCGCCGCCACCATCTGGACACAGAATCTGCAACGTGCCCACCGTGTCGCGCACCAAGTGCATTCAGGAATCATCTGGGTGAACACATGGCTCCTACGTGACCTCCGCACACCTTTCGGCGGCATGAAGAATTCGGGGGTAGGTCGTGAAGGTGGATTTGAGGCGCTAAGATTCTTCACCGAGCCGCAGAATGTTTGTGTAAAGTTGTAGGAAACCCTTGCGTCTGAAGAACCTTGTGACGAGAGACGGAGAAAGCCGGCTAAACTGCTGGTAGAAGGAAGCTGAGAAATAATCCGGATTTCTTCCATCCCCAAAAGGACAGAAAGGAATGTAGAAGCCTCATAATCCGGCTCCTTCTTTACCCATGCCTGCATTTCTCCGTACCTTTGCAGGATGGACTTTAAAAGAAGAAGACTGGCCGTTACGCTTCGGAACCAGATTAACTATCCTTTACAGTTTAACCCATTTGTATTCAGCAAGATATTCTTGTTGTGGATAGCTATTGGCATTATTGGCGGTATCATTGCAGGCATTTACTGGATGGTTCTGGAGGGATTGCTTCACTTTCTGGCACCTGTACAGGGTCTGTATGTGATTCCGCTCATGGCTGGGGCTGGCCTGCTCGCCGGACTTATTATCCACTATCTCGGCGACCCCGGCGAGATGGATCTTATTGTCAATAACATCCGCTTTAAAGGAGGGCACCTGGAGCCGAAGAACAATCCTTCCATGATCTTGTCGTCGTGGTTGTGTATCGCAAGTGGCGGTAGTGCGGGCCCGGAGGCACCCTTGGTGCAAGTAGTTGGCTCCACCGGTACCTGGATCGCAAAACAGCTCAAAATCAGGGGCGAAGACCTCCGATCCCTGACCATAGCAGGTATGGCCTCTGCTTTTACAGCCCTATTTGGGGCGCCGCTTGGAGGCACTCTGTTCGCTCTGGAAATCCTGCATCACAAGCACGTAGTAGAGTATTACCAGGCGCTTATACCTGCCTTTGTCGCCAGCTGCTCCAGCTATGTTGTTTTTATCCTGATCACGCATATTGGCATAGGCCCCACCTGGAATTTCCCTGTGTACTCCACCCCTGAGCTAAACGACTTCTTTTACGCAATGCTCTATGCGCTGGCAGGTACCGCGGCGGGCTGGCTTTTTATATTTACAGTGCGTCAGTGCAGAGCCCTCTTTAAAAAATTCAGGGTACCGATCTATGCGAAAATGGCAGTGGGTGGATTTCTGATCGGCATCATCGCCTATTATGTTCCACTTTCGCGTTACTTCAGCCACGATGAACTCAATGTACTCCTAGCCGAAGAATTCACGCTAGGTTTTCTGCTTCTGCTATTGGTAGCCAAGATTCTGGCCATCAGCTTTACAGTTACCTCGGGGTGGCGGGGTGGATTTATCATTCCGCTTTTCTTTGTAGGAGCTACTGTAGGTATGATTGTCAACCAGGCTTTCCCCGGACAGAACTTGCCGCTTATCCTGATTAGCTGTATGGCCGCTATTAATGCCTGCGTTACCCGCACTCCTATCAGCACCATTATTTTACTTGCAACACTCACTGGATTCCAGCACTTTATTCCGATCATGTTTGCAAGTCTTACAGGGTTCTTTTTGGCTCCCAAAACTCCACTGATTAATGCACAGCTTGGGGTAAAAGAATAGTCTATCTCTCAATGCCTCCGGGTGCTCATGTGCCTTTGACTGTTTATCACGTAAGTATTTAGAAACAGTGACTTAGAGACTTGAATAAAAACACAAGTTCCGGACAATCTGCTTCCAGTTTACTCAACTCGCTTGGCCTGGGTGAGTCAGAATGGCGTACGCAAGGTATAGCACCGCAGACGCTGGTGGGCATTTACCATGACTTTCTGCGGCGCAAGGCGGAGTTACTGGAAATTGCAGCGCAGACAGCCCAAAGCCTGCAGCACCTACCCGAAGTACATGCTGTGCGCTATCGGGTAAAGGACCCCCTGCATCTGTTGCGCAAGGTGATCCGCAAGAAATCAGAGTATCCCGACCGCCACATTGACGAGCATAATTACGTGGACTGGATCAATGACCTGGCAGGGGTGCGGGTGCTATACCTACACAAGACTGCCTGGCATGCTCTGGGAAAACACATACAAGCCACCTGGGAACTGAAGCGCCCCCCTTTTGCCTATATCTCTCCTGGCACAGCTACAACTATCATTCAAGAGTTTGAAAAAGCCGGTGTAAACATCCGTCTGCACGACCACGGCTACCGGGCGGTGCACTTTGTAGTGAGCACCCAGCCTAAACGGCAACGCTACTTTGCAGAGATACAGCTGCGCACGCTTTTCGAGGAAGGCTGGAGCGAAATAGACCATAAGGTGCGTTACCCTGACCACAGCTGCAATGCCTTTGTGCGGGACTTGCTTAACCTGCTCAACCACTTCACAGGCCAGGCCGACCAGCTAGCCTCTTTCATCAAAACGGTGCTGGAGAAGTTGCACGGCCATACCCCGCTTACCGAGAAGGAACGGGCACGACTACACACTCAAGTAAACCAGTTTACTATACCTGACACAGAAAAGCAGCGGCTATACCTGCACCTCAATGCCCTGCAACGGAAAAACAGCTAGGCCATAAAAGCAACAAGGCTCGCCATTGCTGGCGAGCCTTGTTGCTCAGGTATAAATTACAATTTTCGGGCTTCGCTCCAGGTATAGCAACATGTTATACCTTACTGGTTTTGCTCTGTAGTCGGGTTAATCAGGTTGCGCTCCAGGAAGTCGGTCATCATTTTGAAGCGGTGCAGGCTTGTGATGCCGCCACCCACGCCGTGGTTACGGTTCGGATAGTAGAAACTTTCGAACTGCTTGTTGGCGCTGATCAGGGCGTCCTGCATAGCCACCGCGTTCTGGAAGTGCACGTTGTCGTCACCAGTACCGTGAATCAGCAATAGCTCACCTTGCAGTTTATCAGCAAAGAATAACGGCGAGTTATCGTCATAGCCAGCAGCATTTTCCTGCGGCGTTTTCAGGTAACGTTCTGTGTAGATAGTGTCGTAGAAGCGCCAGTTGGTCACCGGAGCTACTGAGATGCCGGCACGGAACACGCCATTGCCTTTGGTCAGGCCAAGCAGTGTCATGTATCCACCGTAGCTGTGACCCCAGATACCGATGCGGTCTTTGTCTACGTACGGCTGGTTGCCCAGCCACTTGGCTGCTTCTATCTGGTCTTCAATCTCATACTTGCCGAGGTTCGCATAAGTCACTTTCTTAAAATCAGCACCACGGGCGCCAGTACCACGGTTGTCTACACTTACCACAATAGCACCTTTGTTGGCCAGCACCTGGTACCACAGGTAGTTGGCACCGCCCCAGCTATTGGTTACTGTCTGCGAACCCGGGCCACCGTACACAAACATCAGCACTGGGTACTTTTTCTTCGGATCGAAATCAGTTGGTTTGATCATCCAGCCATTCAGCTGTGTGCCGTCCGGGGTTTTCATGGTAAAGAACTCCTGCTTGGCGATATCATACTGGGCCAGTGTGCTCTTCAGTTTCTGATTATCTTCCAGTACCTTGATCAGCTTGCCGTCTTTGGCTGAATGCAGGCTTACGGTAGGTGCTTCGTTGGCAGCAGAATGGTAATCCAGGAAGTATTTGAAGTCGTTGCTCATGTTCACGCGGTGCGTACCGGCTTTCTCAGTAAGGCGGTTTTTCTTGCTGCCTTTGCTGTTGATGCTGTACAGGTGTCGCTCCAGCGGCGACACTTCCGTAGATATGTAATACAGGCGGTCGTTCCTCTCGTCGTAGCCGATGTAATTGCTCACTTCCCAGTTACCTTTCGTGATCTGGCGCACCAGTTTGCCGTTCATGTTGTGCAGGTACAAGTGGTTGAAGCCGTCTTTCTCAGAAGAGTGAATGAAGTGCTTGCCATCTTTCAGGTAAGTCAGGTCGTCAGTGATGTCGATATAGGCTTTGTCTGTCTCCTTCAGCACCACGCTGGCTTTACCGGTTGTCGCGTTGGCGTGCAGCAATTCCAATGTGTTCTGCAAACGGTTCATCTTCTGGATAGAAAGCAGGTTGCTGTCATTCGTCCATTTGATGCGCGGGATGTAGATGTCTGCCTCGTTGCCTGTGTCCATTTTCACAGTCTGGCCATTGCCCACATTGTACACCGAAACGGTTACAATAGAGTTGGCCTCACCGGCTTTCGGATACTTGAACTTGTAGTCCTGTGGGTATAGCTCGCCCCACATCTGCATGTTAAACTCCGGTACGTTGGTCTCATCGAAGGTATAGAAAGCGATCTTAGAGCCGTCTGGTGACCAGTGGAAGCCCTGCGCAAACGAGAACTCCTCCTCGTATACCCAGTCAGCGTACCCGTTTATGATCGAGTTGAACTTGCCGGTGTTGGTAATCTGCTTCTCCTGCATGTTGCTCAGATCCACGAAGAACATATTGCCCTCACGCGCAAAAGCGACACGCTTCGCATCCGGCGAGAAAGTAGCGTACAGCTGCTTGCCGCCATTGCTCAGCTTGGTCAGTTTCTTGGTGGCGATGTCATACACATAAAAATCAGCCTTTGAAGATCGACGGTAGATCTGCTCTCTTTCAGTAGCGAACAAAACCTTTTTCTCGTCTGAGCTGAAGGTATAGCCATCAAACTTAATTGGCTTGTCACTGCCTTCCGGCTTCAGGTCTTCGCCTTCGATGATGGTGTTCACCGGCTGACCTGTCGTCACGTCGTAGCGCACAATGTCGTTTACGCCGTTCTTCTCGTCCGCTACCTGCGAGCTGTAGTAGCGGCCGTCGTTCATCCAGTTCACGCCGTACACCGACTTGGCCGAGAATGTGCCATTGCGGTAGATATCCTCCAGCGTGACTTCTTTTTTCTGCTGCGCCTGCGCTACAAAAGCGAAGCACAAAAGCACGACAGCCAGAAAATTAGTTTTGAGGTTGATATGCATGTGTTTAGGGTTAGTTATAGTTTAGCCTTGCTAATTTATCAGAATAATATGGTATTGCCATACCTTACCGCCAAAACCATACCGCACACAGGTATAGACACAAAAAAGCGGCATCCCTTTCGGAATCTGCCGCCTTTCTGAAAACAGGAAAAAAATCTTTAGAAGTTATACCCGAATGTCAGCATCACGGTGTTCAGCTTATCCTCAATGTCTACTACTGGCACGAATACAGAAGGATCGTTGAAGTTGTATGGACTGTACAGGCTATTGGCCGTCGAGCTTGTAAAGGCAACATCAGCATAATATCTGTTCAGGCGTATACCTGTGCCCAAGGTGAAGGTGTTTATCTTGCCATCAAAATCGGCATTGCGGTAAGGGTCACCCGTGATGGCATAACCTGCTCTGAAGCGGAACACTTCGTAACGCGCCTCCGCTCCCAGCCTGAAGTTGAGGGCCGACTGATATGTGCCCGAAATACGGTCATTCACACTATTGAAATAAGTGCTGTTGCCTCCAAAATCATCGCTTTCAGAAAAACGGGCATTTGCATAGTCCACGTATTCAATGTCTGCGGCTATGAAACCGTACTTCTGAATGAAGAAGGCCACACCACCCGATGCACGGAAAGGCGTTGTCAGCTTATAGGAGAACTCACCTGGCAACTCCACGGCACTATAGTTTTCACCCGGCAAAAACTGGGAATACATAGAGCGCTGGTATGTTTCGTTGAAGTTATACAGGGTCGGCGTTTGGATAGACGCTCCCAGTCGGATGACATCAGACGGCCGAACGATTATACCCAGTTTCAGGTTAACGCCTGTGCACGTGTTCTGTACTCATCACGCAGCTCCAGGCTGGTAAAATCGGTACTGGCATCTTCTTCTGTCTCTCTAAAGATGCGCTCCTGCCTGAAGTCTGACGTAATCACACCAAGCGACGCTCCCAGGTATATTTTGTCGCGATAGCTGGTACCACCAGCTATGTCGATCTGATTCTGAGAACCCCTTCGGATAATCTCCTCTGATTGGTTGACATTTCCTATCCGATCAGTAGGTATAGCAAAGCCGTCTTCGTCAAAGTCAAACAGGAAGGTACCATAAGCCAGTCCCTCCATAGACGTATAACCATTATTGAACTCGTTGTCCAGGTCTGTTTGTGTGCGGCCACGCAGGTTTGCCAGTTCTGTAAAGTATTCGACAATAGTTGGATCTTGCCCGCCGGCTGTGTTGCGGTATGAGGTTCTGTTATTGAAATTATTGAGCCTGCTGAAGCTTATGCCAAATGTAGCACCGCGCCAGTCGCTATTCTCGTCACTTTGACGGTCAGCGAACACAAAACCAATGTGAGGCACAGCAACATTGTTACGTTCGTCGTTAGTAGATATCCCTCCCACACGGCCTGTTGATGTAGAGAAGCCAAGGCCTGGCGTGATGCTAAACTCAGAACGTCTGAACATGCCCAGGCCTGCTGGGTTAGATGCCATGGTGGAAACGTCTGCACCGAGTGCCGTTTGCGCTCCGCCTATACCTTGAATACGTGCGAAGCCTGTGAGTCCGTAACGGGTGTAGCGCAATGCGTCTACCTCGTCTTGGGCAAAAGCGGTTCCGCCCCAGCCCAGCATAAGTGCCAGGCTGGCGGAAACAATCTTAGTTATTTTCATGGATCAGTGGTTTGTGATTAGTTTCCTCCTCTATTTCCACGGCCACCGCCGCTGGAGTTAGTTCGTACCGGAGGACTAGATGTACCGGAACTTCTGGTTGGTGGTGAGTAGCTTGGCTGCGAGCGCTGCACCGGCTGGCTACGCTGGTAACTTGGCTGCGAACGCTGTACCGGCTGGCTGCGCTGATAGCTTGGCTGAGAACGCTGTACCGGCTGGCGCTGAATCTGCTGACTCTGCACAGGCTGCTGGATTCTTTCCTGGCGCTGCGTAGGCTGCTGTATACGCTGCTGGCGCTCCACTGGTCGTGGCTGCGTTGCCGGCGACACATTGCCTTCTCTTGACTGATTGAGTCGCTGCACTGGCTGTTGGCCTTCCGGCTGCTGACGCGATGGTCTTACCTGACCGCTCTGCGGGTCATAACCACGGTTTGTAGTAGCCGGTCTGGACGGCAACGCACGACCTGTATTCTCTCCTGCGTTAATCTCCTGGCCTCTTACGTTTGTGTTGCCTGTAGCACGCTCTGTTCTACCTGGTCGTGCATAATCTACACCTTGCGTAGAACGCTGTTCATCTCTTACAGACTCCGATCTGTTCGGACGTCCGGCTACTCGCTCCGGGTTCCCTGAAGCTGGCACTACACTACGCTCACCACGTGGACCGTACTGCACCTGGCGCTGCTGCACAACACCCGGACGGTCATAGATATAGCGGTTACTGCCATAGAAGCCTCGGTTATATCCGTGATAGAAGCCGGCATAGTAGTTATTATGTGGCCAAAATCCACCGCCCCAGAATGGATCATACATACCATAAGGGCGTCCCCAAGGATGTCCCCAGCGGTTCCAGCCGGATCCCCAGCCCATGCTCAAGCCAATGTTCACACGCATGCCTCCTCTGTGAAAGAAAGGGTCATACATGAACGGATCGTAGAATGGATCATAAAAGAACGGGTCGTAGAATGGACTAACGCGACGATGCACGTAAGCAGTTGTCCAGTATGGATCCACGTAAGCATAGTTAGGCGTGTTCCAGGTTGCCTGCGGACGATAGGTACGGCCGTCATAGTACTCGTCGGCGGTATAGTTTTGAGTTACATCACCAGTAGCGGCCTGCTGATTGTCTTCAGCTGGAGCGTACTGCTGCTGTTGGGAAGCCTGAGCCTGGGGCTGCACATACTCGGTACGATCTGATGAGCTGTAGTACATATCATCATACTCTGTCGACTGCATAGCTACCGGGCTACTGCAACCAACCGCGAAAAGTGCAATCACAGGGGCTAGTGCGGTGTATATGTTTAATTTTTTCATGGCCTTCTGTGTCTAAAAATGCTTCTATATCAAAGATATAAACACAATAGCGCAAAACCTTATCAATAGTATAATATATTAACGTAATTTTGAGCGAGAATGATATTAAATCTTCACTATGTGGAAAGCAATATTCATTCCAAAAAGATTAACAATTACGGATATAAGATAAATTTTTTCAAATAATGAGCAAAGGGCTGCCAAAAAGAAGCGAAGACTATTCGCAGTGGTATAACGAGCTGGTGAAAAAGGCCGGTTTAGCGGAGAATTCCGCTGTGCGTGGCTGCATGGTGATCAAACCTTACGGTTACGCCATCTGGGAGAAAATGCAGCGTCAGCTGGATGACATGTTTAAGGCCACCGGCCATGAAAACGCCTATTTCCCACTGTTTGTACCCAAGAGCTTGTTTGAAGCCGAAGAGCAGAACGCCGAAGGCTTTGCCAAGGAATGTGCTGTAGTAACGCACTACCGTTTGCAAGCCGATCCTGATAAACCAGGCAAGCTGCGCGTTGACCCGAATGCCCGACTGGAAGAAGAACTGATCGTACGTCCAACTTCGGAAGCTGTGATCTGGAACACTTACAAAGGCTGGATCCAAAGCTACCGCGACCTGCCTATCCTGGTGAACCAGTGGGCTAACGTGGTGCGCTGGGAAATGCGTACGCGCCTGTTCCTGCGCACGGCTGAGTTCCTGTGGCAGGAAGGCCACACGGCCCATGCTACCGCTGAGGAGGCCATTGCCGAAACAAAGCAAATGCTGGAAGTATACGCCACTTTTGCTGAGCAATACATTGCCCTGCCGGTGATCCGTGGTGTGAAAACACCTAACGAGCGTTTCGCCGGTGCTTTGGATACCTATTGCATCGAAGGCTTGATGCAGGATGGCAAGGCGCTGCAAGCAGGTACGTCTCACTTCCTGGGCCAGAACTTTGCGAAGGCATTTGATGTGAAGTTTGCGACCAAAGAGGGCGGACTGGAGCACGTATGGGGTACCTCGTGGGGGGTGAGTACCCGTCTGATGGGTGCGCTGGTAATGGCCCACTCCGACGACGAAGGCCTGGTGCTGCCTCCAAAACTGGCTCCTATCCAAGTGGTGATCGTGCCTATTTACAAAGGCGAGGAGCAACTGGCCCAGATCAGCGAGAAAGTGCTGCAACTGAAGAAAGAGCTCGAAGCCAAAGGCATCAGTGTGAAGTTCGACAACCGCGACACGGAGCGCCCTGGCTTTAAGTTTGCCGAGTGGGAATTGAAAGGGGTTCCGGTTCGCCTGGCCATCGGTGCCCGCGACCTGGAGAACGGCACCGCCGAAGTGGCCCGCCGCGACACCAAGGAGAAGAGCACCCAGCAATTCGACAGCCTGGCTACTTATATCCCTGCCCTGCTTGATGAGATCCAGGAGAACATCTACAACAGAGCACTGACATTCCGGGAGGAGAACACAACGAAGGTAGACAGTTACGAGGAATTCAAACAAGTACTGGATACCAAGGGTGGCTTTGTGCTGGCTCACTGGGACGGAACACCGGAAACAGAAGAGCGCATCAAAGAAGAAACCAAGGCGACTATTCGCTGCATTGCCCTCGACACGCCTGAGGAGGACGGCGTGGACATGATCACAGGCAAGCCATCGAAGCAGCGTGTATACTTTGCAAAGGCTTACTAGCATCAGCTATACCTGAGCTTAAACCAGAATTTATAAAACAGAGAGCCATTTCCTGCGGGAGATGGCTTTTTTGTTTTACACACAGTATAAATTAAATGAAGCGATCAGGGTAATTGAATCGCAAAATCGCTATATTTACCTAAACCTACTCCGAAACTATGCTCTTAGACTGGCTTACAGTAGTGCTGCTGATCGGCATCGGTCTTGTTCTGATTGTGGTGGAGCTCATCTTTGTACCGGGTGTCACCATCGTCGGCATTCTGGGCTTTATACTCGTAGCCGTGGGCATCTGGATCAGCTATGCCGCCCTGGGTACGGAAACCGGGCACCTTGTGCTGGCAGGGTCAGTCCTGGCTGGCGGGCTGGCGCTTTTCTATAGTTTCAGGTCGGATGCCTGGTCTCGGTTTGCGCTCAAAGACAGCATCAAGAGCCGTGTAAACGAAGAAAGTCCTCACCTGCTCGAAGTCGGAGAAGAAGGCAAAACCGTTTCGGCACTGCGTCCGCAGGGCACGGCCATTTTCAAGGAGCGCCGCCACGAAGTGCAGACAACAGGTGCTTTCCTGCCGCCCAATACCCCCGTGCGTATCATCAAAATAGTAGCGAATAAAATCACAGTAGAAGCAATTACCTAAAACAACTCAATGGAAAATTTTTCAGTCTTATTCCTGATTGCGGGCGGCATCATCCTGCTGCTCATCTTTCTTTACTTCGTACCGATCAGCCTCTGGATCACGGCCCTTTTCTCGGGCGTTAAGGTAGGTCTGCTGGAGCTGGTGTTCATGCGTATCCGTAAGGTGCCGCCAAGCCTTATTGTCAACTCCATGATCAACGCCACCAAAGCAGGTATAGACGTAACTACTACCGAGCTTGAAACCCACTACCTGGCAGGCGGCAACGTGCCGAATGTAATCAAAGCCCTCATCTCAGCTGACAAAGCCAATATCCCACTTTCCTTCAAGCAGGCTACTGCCATTGACCTGGCAGGTCGTGACGTATTTGAGGCCGTAACGACTTCCGTAAATCCGAAAGTGATTAATACACCAAATGTGGCTGCTGTAGCGCAGGACGGTATTCAACTGATCGCCAAAGCCCGTGTAACCGTGCGTGCCAACATCATGCAATTAGTGGGCGGTGCCGGTGAAGAAACTATCCTGGCCCGTGTGGGCGAGGGTATTGTAACGTCTATTGGCTCCTCCAGCTCTCACAAAAGCGTACTCGAAAACCCGGATATCATCTCGAAACTGGTACTCCAAAAAGGCCTGGATGCCGGTACCGCTTATGAAATTCTTTCGATTGATATTGCCGACATCGACGTGGGTGAGAACATCGGTGCAAAGCTGCAGATAGACCAGGCGGGAGCCGACCTGAAAGTGGCTGAGGCCAAAGCAGAAGAGCGTCGCGCCATGGCTGTTGCCGTAGAGCAGGAAATGAAGGCCAAGGCACAGGAAGCCCGCGCTTCTGTAATTGCAGCTGAAGTAGAGATTCCGCAGGCTATCTCAGCGGCCTTCCGCAGTGGCAATCTGGGCATCATGGACTACTACAAGATGCAGAACATCCAAAGCGATACTGACATGCGCAATTCCATTGCCAACCCAAACCAGGGTGGGCAGAATAAGCCTAAGGAGTAAATTATACCTGACTCTAAAAAGCAAAAGGGCTATCCATAAACTGGGTAGCCCTTTTACTTTCTTAAGGGAGTTCAGCTTTAAACTTTACCACTAAATGCGAGCCCCAATCGTCTGTACCACGCTGGTGTGTATAGTACCCTTCTTTAGTTTCTTTGTCAAGGTGAAACCTGGAGCTGCCCCCACCTACATAATTATGTGCAATGAGCCTGTCAGCCTTGTTCTCATTTTGATCATAGAAATTAAAGTATGGGTAATTATAAGACCAAAATTCACCGCCAATGGGTATCCGATCTACTACAAAGGTCATGGGCAATTGATCTCTGGAAATGTTGTACTTAGTATCGCTTCTATATATAACCTGTTCTGCATTGTTTTCATAAGTGGACACCTGCAGGTATACATCAGGGTTGCCTTCCGAAGGAGCAGATATGTCACCGCCCTCTAAGGCATAGTTTTCAAGATAACTGCGCAGTTGCACTTCATAGGCATATAGCTGCGCTACTTTCACCACTTTTATTACCGTTTTGGCCTGGCCGTTGGTATAAGTTGTAAGCTTTACAGTATAGCTCCCCGGCTTTTTATAGCTAAACATATCAGGTATACGCGAAGTAGATGTCTCGCCATTTCCAAAATCCCATTTATAAGCATCAGCCTGGCTTACATCTTTAAAGGCAACACCCTCCCATACTGTATAAAACTCTTCCGGAATAGTAAACTCAGGTGTGGGAATGACTACGGGATCGTCTTTTTTGCAGGAAGCGAAGAGGGCTAGTGCCGCAACGGCAGCAAGTAGTTGTTTTCTCATGTTATCAGAAGGGGGTTAAAGGGTTTTTGTTTTGCTGAGCAGTGCATTGTGCACTGCTCAGCAAAACATTAGTTTTGATCTATATAGCCAAAACTATACCAAAAAAAAAGCCCGCGACCATCATCGCGGGCTTTTTCTATTTATCTTTTCCTGAAGATCTTAGCTTTCTTTCAGCGTGATCGTGCGGGTTACCGAGTTGTAAGGACCAGGTATAACAGCACCGGCGTTGTTGATCAGCTCCAGTTTGATGGTGGTTTCTCCCATTGGCAAGCCTTCGATGATGTGTGGCATCCATTTGTCCAGCACGAATTCGTTGCCGTTGATGGTAGCACGAACCTTATTGCCGGTTGTCGAAAGGTCTGTATTGATCAGGTAGAAGTCCAGCATGATACGGCGGGTATCGGCACCTACGTACTCACCCTTCGGACGGCTGTAGAACATGTGCTGGCCCTTCATATCGAACTCCATACGCTGCTGTGGTCTGCCCACTGTCACCATGCGCAGGTCGTAAGCACCTCTGTGCTTCAGGCTTTCATGGTAAGAACGCGATATGAATGAAAGAACCACGTGCTCGCCTTCCTCCATCTCTTTTGTGAAGGTAGTCTCGTAATGCGCAGTATAAGGCTCGTTGTCCACGATGTTGTGGATATGCTGTCCTTCCTGCGAGTTGGCCATGAACTCCGAATTGGAGTGCGGCGTCATACGGGTCAACTGGAAGTTAGATAGTTCATATGAAAACTCTACCGGTCCTGGCTGCACTACACCATTAGCTGGAGGAGTATTCAGGCGAAGCTGTGACTCCGGGTATTTCTGTGAATCGTCGAAAGCGAATACACGCAATCCACCCTTGCTCATAACAGCTCCGGTAGGTGTTGGCCCTGTAGTAGTAGCCATCACAGGGGTACGCGTTTCGTCATCCTGCATCTGGCGTGTCGTATCGCAGGAAGCAAATGCCAGCATAAGGGCCGAAGCAAAGAGTAAGTAGGTTTTTTTCATCGAAAGAGGGTTTGAATTAGCAAATAGCCAATATACTGATTTTATTTGTATATTGCGCACTACGTAATATTAACGTAAAAGTATACAAAAAAGACTATATGAGCGAGATTTTGTTTGATGAAGTTCCTTCATTGGACTTAGCTGATTTTACATCGGGAGATGAAGGACGCAGAGCGCGGTTTGTGCAGCAGTTGGGAAACGCTTATCAGAACATTGGCTTTATCGCCCTGAAAAACCACGGCCTGAGCGATGACCTGACGGAAAGACTCTACGCAGCTGTTAAGAAATTTTTTGCCTTGCCCGATGAGGTAAAGCAAAAATACGAAAACCCTGAACTTGCCGGCCAGCGTGGCTATGTAGGCAAGGGTAAAGAGAAAGCGAAAGGCTTTAATACTGGCGACCTGAAAGAATTCTATCACGTAGGCCAGGAGCTGAGCGGTATTCCGGACAGCGACCCGATCAAGGCAGAATATCCGGCTAATATCTGGCCATCAGAAGTCCCAGAACTTGAGGAGGTAACGCTGGAAGCTTACAGAAAGCTGGAAGCGGCTGGCAAGCAGGTATTGCGCGCCATCGCTCTGCATCTGGGTCTGGAAGAAACTTACTTCGACGAAAAAGTGAAGTACGGTAACAGTATTCTGCGCCCGATCCACTACTTCCCGATCGAGAACCCTGACCAGGTACCGGCTGACGCAGTTCGCGCCGCTGAGCACGGCGACATCAACCTGATCACGCTCCTGATGGGCGCCAGCGCTGACGGTCTGCAGGTATTGCGCCGCGATGGCAAGTGGATCCCGATCACAGCACTGCCGGAGCAGGTAGTTGTAAACGTAGGCGACATGCTCGCCCGCCTGACCAACAACAAGCTGAAGTCGACTATCCACCGTGTGGTAAACCCACCGCGTGAGTTGATGCATACTTCCCGCTACTCTATTCCGTTCTTCATGCACCCGCGTTCAGAAATGGATCTGACCTGCCTGGAGAGCTGCATAGACGAGCAGAACCCCAAAGCCTATCCTGATGCTACTGCAGGTGAATACCTGAACGAGCGCCTGGTGGAGCTTGGGCTCAAGAAAGCTTAATTGAACTGAAACCAGTAAGAAGAGAGATGGTGTCCGCACTGTCTCTCTTTTTTTGAACCTACGGCATGAGTCTGCGCTACTACATCTTTCTGAAAGACGTACTATTGCTCGCCCTGACGGCCTTTGGCGGTCCGCAGGCACATGTCGCTATGATGTTTCGGTTGCTGGTGAACAAGCGCCGCTACCTGACAGAGCAGGAGCTGATCGAACTTAATGCTCTGTGCCAGATCCTCCCTGGCCCTACCTCTACCCAAACTCTGACAGCTATAGGCTATCGCATTGGTGGCCCCAATCTGGCCTACCTGACGTTGCTAGTATGGCTTCTGCCAGCCTCCAGCATTATGGCTGCAGCCGCCATAGGTATTTCTTACCTCCAGGAAAACAACATATCACTCCAATTTCTGCGCTTCATACAACCCATGGCGGTAGGCTTTGTATCCTATGCAGCCTATGCGATCAGCACTAAAGTGGTCAATACCAAACTGGCCATCGGTATTATGGTAGTGTCAGGTATACTGGCCTATTTCTTCCACTCTCCCTGGGTATACCCGCTATTGCTGCTGGCTGGAGGAGCTATTACGGCGCTTCGATTCCGCCAGCATCCGCAGGAAAAAGACAAGAAACTACACATTCAGTGGGCTAACTTTATACTTTATGTCGGCGTGCTGATTACGGCAGCTGTGTTGGGTGGAGCTACATCGTCACTCCCCATCAGGCTATTTGAGAACTTCTACCGAAACGGGAGCCTGGTGTTTGGCGGTGGACAGGTGCTGATCCCCCTCATGTTCACTGAGTTTGTTGACTTTAAGGAATACTTATCAGCTGAAGAGTTTCTGTCAGGGTTTGCCATTGTACAAGCTCTTCCCGGACCGGTCTTCTCTTTCTGCTCTTTTATTGGCAATCTGGCTATGCGTGAGCACGGTGTGTGGGGTCAATTGCTAGGCTCACTTGTAGCCACAGTTGGCATCTTCCTGCCCGGCACTTTCCTGATCTTCTTCGTGATTCGTTTCTGGGACGATCTAAAAAAATACAGGGTCGTACGGGCATCGCTGGAAGGTATAAGCGCCGTAAGTTCAGGCATGGTGGTAGCCGCAGCCGTTATGCTCTATCGCCCCATCGATAATACTCCCCTTAACTTTGGCATCGTAGTGGCGACCTTTTGCCTGCTCCTCTTCACCCGTATACCTGCCCCGATCCTGATTCTGGTGGGCTTTGCTTTAGGCTTTATTTTCTAGCCGCGCTATACCCGATCTCAGGCCCTGTTCAAATAAAAAGCTGCCCATGCATGAGCATAGGCAGCTTTACGGCTTAGGTTTGGCCTCGTATCTACCTACCGAAATGTCTTTTCTTTCATGATGCGGAGCAAGTACTCGCCGTAACCGCTTTTGCGGAGCGGCTCTGCGGCGGCTCTTAGCTGCTCGTCGTTGATGAAGCCCATGCGCCAGGCCACCTCCTCGATGCAGCCGATCTTGAGGCCCTGCCGCTCCTCGATCACCTGCACGAAGGTGGCCGCCTGCATCAGCGAGGCAACCGTGCCCGTGTCGAGCCAGGCCGTGCCGCGGTTGAGCACGCCCACCTTCAGCTTGCCCCTGCGGAGGTACTCGCGGTTGACGTCCGTGATCTCGTACTCGCCCCTGGCGCTGGGCTCCAGGTTCCTGGCTATTTCAACCACCTCGTTGTCGTAGAAGTAGAGGCCCGGCACGGCGTAGCTCGACTTGGGCTCACTCGGCTTCTCCTCGATGGAGACTGCCTTTCCCTGCTCGTCGAACTCGACCACCCCGTAGCGCTCCGGGTCCTGCACGTGGTAGGCGTACACCACGCCCCCGTCGGGGTCGGCGTTGGCCTGCAGCAGTTTGCTCATGCCCGAGCCGTAGAAGATGTTGTCCCCCAGCACCAAAGCGACTTTGTCGTCCCCGATGAACTCCTCCCCGATCACGAAGGCCTGGGCCAGCCCGTTGGGCGTCTCCTGCACCCTGTACTCAAAGCGGCAGCCGATCTGCGAGCCGTCGCCGAGCAGGCGCTCGAACATGGGCAGGTCGTGCGGCGTGGAGATGATCAGGATTTCCCTTATCCCGGCCAGCATCAGCGTGGAGAGCGGGTAGTAGATCATGGGCTTGTCATACACCGGCATGAGCTGCTTGCTCACGGCCAGCGTCAGGGGGTGCAGGCGGGTGCCGGAGCCCCCGGCCAGAATGATACCTTTCATTTGTCTTCGGTCAGTTTGTGGTTAATGCCCGGGCGCGCCTGTCGGCAGGCGCCTCCCCGGCAAAGGTAAAGAATCTTTCGCAATGGCCGCTCGAGCTAGCCTCAGAGGCCCTGTCTGAACGCGGCGAAGCTGCCGCTCTCGCGGTCCTTGGCCGAGACGACCAGCTCAGTCGCCTCCAGGCCCCAGTCGATCGAGAGCTCGGGGTCGGCGTAGTGGATGCTGCCCTCCGACTCCTTGTGGTAGTAGTTGTCGCACTTGTAGAAGAACTCGGCCTCCTGGCTGAGCACCACGAAGCCGTGGGCGAAGCCGCGCGGGATGAAGAGCTGCAGCTTGTTTTCGGCGCTGAGCACCACCGAGAAGTGCTCTCCGAAAGTCGGTGAGTCGGGCCGGATGTCCACGGCCACGTCGAGCACCTCCCCCTTGAGCACCCGCACCAGCTTTGCCTGGGCGTGCTGCCCGCGCTGGAAGTGCAGCCCCCGCAGCACGCCGCGCGTGGAGAAGGACTGGTTGTCCTGCACGAAGCGCACCTCTTTTCCCACTAATGCGTTGAACCGCTCCTCGTTGAAGCTCTCGAAGAAGTGGCCCCGCTCGTCTGCGAAGACCGCCGGCTCGAGCAGCAGGCAGTCCCCCAGGTATGTCTCTTTTACTTTCATCCGTGTTCTTTTCCTTCCCTTTTTCTATCTCTCCCCGTACTGCTCAGCGTAGTACTGCTGGTAGTGGCCACTCGTGACCTCCTCCAGCCAAGCCTCGTTTGCCAGGTACCAGTCGACGGTCTTTCTCAAACCCTGCTCGAAGGTCACCGAGGGCTCCCAGCCCAGCTCCTCCATCAGCTTGGAGGAGTCGATGGCGTAGCGGGCGTCGTGGCCGGCGCGGTCCCTGACAAAGGTGATCAGCTTTCTGCTGGTACCCTGCTCGCGTCCCAGCCTCTCGTCCATCACGTCGCAGAGCAGCTCTACAAGATCAATGTTGCGCCACTCGTTCACCCCGCCCACGTTGTAGGTCTCCCCCACCTGGCCGCGGTGGAAGATGGCGTCGATGGCCCGGGCGTGGTCTTTCACGTAGAGCCAGTCGCGCACGTTCTCGCCCCTGCCGTACACGGGCACCGGCCTGTTCTCCTTAATGTTGTGGATGGCCAGCGGGATCAGCTTCTCGGGGAAGTGGTGGGGGCCGTAGTTGTTGGAGCAGTTGCTCAGTTTCACCGGCAGGCCGTAGGTGTGGAACCAGGCCCGGACGAAGTGGTCCGAGGCGGCCTTGGAGGCCGAGTAGGGCGAGCGCGGGTCGTAGGGCGTGCTTTCGGTGAAGAGGCCCTCGGCGCCCAGCGAGCCGTACACCTCGTCGGTGGAGACGTGGTAGAACAGTTTGCCGGCGTAGTCCCCCGCCCAGCTTCTTCTGCAGGCCTCCAGCAGGTTCACCGTGCCCAGCACGTTGGTCTCGACGAAGGCCATCGGACCTGCGATCGATCGGTCCACATGCGACTCGGCTGCCAAGTGAATCACCGCCTCAAATCTGTGCTCAGAAAAAATCTGCTCCAGAAAGGACGCGTCCGTGATGTCGCCCTTGAGGAAGGTGTAGTTGGGCTTGCCTTCGATGTCTACCAGGTTCTGCAGGTTGCCCGCGTAGGTGAGCGCGTCGAGGTTGAAGATGCGGTAAGCAGGGTAGGACTCCACGAAAAGCCGCACCACGTGCGAGCCGATGAAGCCGGCTCCGCCGGTGATAAGTATGTTCATAATGTAGGGTTATTCTATTGTATTCTGTAAATGCATTTGCCAGTCCCAGGCGCTCTTCATGGCTTCTTCCAAGGTGGTGGTTGTCTTAAAACCTAACTCCTCAGTAGCCTTGGTTACGTCGGCGTATATTTTAGGCACGTCGCCCGGACGGCGCGGACCGATCTTGTAGTTAAGCTTTTCGCCAGTAGCCTGCTCAAAAGCCTGCACCGCCTCCAGCACTGTGTTACCAGTGCCAGTGCCCACGTTGAAGAACTCGATATGCTCCGCCTTATCAGACAGCAGTCTGTCAATGGCTACAACGTGTGCCTTCGCCAAATCCACCACATGCACATAGTCGCGGATGCAGGTGCCATCTGGGGTGTCGTAATCGTTACCGAAAATCGTAAGCTCTTTGCGTATACCTGCTGCAGTTTGAGTAATGAATGGCACCAGGTTGTTCGGAACTCCAAGCGGCAGTTCGCCTATTTTGGCCGAAGGGTGCGCCCCGATTGGGTTGAAGTAGCGCAGTGCGATCGTATGCACGTCACTGCCACTGGTGGCTAAATCAGCCAGGATCTCTTCACAGATTTTCTTGGTGTTACCGTAAGGAGAATTGGCTTTCTGCACCGGTGTTTGCTCCGTTACAGGCAGCTTATCAGGTATACCGTATACAGTGCAGGATGAGGAGAAAACCAGTTTATTTACTTTAAACTCCTCCATCACCTGCAGCAAAGCCACCAGTGATCCCACATTGTTGTGGTAGTACTTGAGCGGCTCAGCCACCGACTCGCCCACAGCTTTGTAAGCGGCAAAGTGAATCACGCCGGCTATACCTGTTTCCTTTTCAAAGACACTGCGTAGCGCTGCCCCATCCGTACAGTCGATGCGGTGGCAAGTGATCTCGCGACCCAGTATATCGGCTATACCTTGCAAGGAGCGCTCCTCGGTATTTGAGAAATTGTCGATGATAATGGGCTCGTAACCTGCCTCTACCAGTTCCACCACGGTATGGGAGCCGATGTACCCCGCCCCACCTGTCACTAATATTTTCTTCATATCATTTGTTTTCAAGCTTGCAAAAAGCTTTCATGCTGTGCAGCCGCTTATGACGGGCTACTGTTAATAACTTGTATATTCTGGTTGATCGCCAACAGATCAGCAATCACTTCCTAGGCATCTTCTGGTGCTATGTATACTTCATCAAAGCAACAGGAGGTATCACAAAAATATAATATTAAACTGTATATATTGGTATAGGCACACGAGACGTGGCCCTGGCAGATTAAGCGCTGCTTTATTAATGCATAGAAGACTTTACAGCTCCCCTCTCACGATCCTGTCTTTGCCAAAAAGGTCCTGTATTACCTGCGCCTGCGTAAAACCTGCCTGCAGCAGCAAATTCCGTACTTCTTCGCCATACTGTTCATTTATTTCAAAGTACAGCCGACCGCCTGTTTTGAGCAGCTCTGCCCCTATTTCGGTAATGCGCCTATAATACTTCAGCGGGTCCTCATCAGGCACAAACAGAGCCAGATGGGGCTCGAACTCCAGCACATTGGTGCGCATCAGAGCTTTCTCCTGCTCTTTGACATAGGGCGGGTTGCTGGTGATAATATCCAAGGAATGGGATGCTATACCAAGGAGCGGCTCGAATACGTCCTGCTGCAGCCAGGCCACCGGTAATTTCAATTGGCGGGCATTCGCTCGGGCTACCTTCAATGCGCCTTCTGATAGTTCCAGCCCATATACCTGGCGGACCTGCAAATTGGCAGCCAGTGCCAAAGGTATACAGCCGCTGCCTGTGCAGATGTCAAGTATTTGAAGATTACTGTGGCCCTGATGCTCACGCGCAACTAAATCTACCAATTCCTCTGTTTCGGGGCGGGGTATCAGCACGCGTTCATCTACCTGGAGGTCAAGGCCGTAGAAGTGGGCTATACCAAGCACATACTGTACTGGCTCCTGCTTTTGCAGCCGTTCCACAGCCTGCTTTATCTGCATTTCCTGCTCTTCATTGACTTGGTCCTGCTGCCCCAGGCTGAGCTGCATACGGTTTTTCTGCAGCACATGCTCCAGCACCAGTTGTGCAATGGCACCGGCCTCAGGTTCGGGATAGGCATGTTGTATGCTTTCACGTATGTGTCTCGCTGTTTGCTGTATGGTGGCCACAGGTATAGGTTTTGTTTGATTTTAGGTAACTTTGCAAAAGTAAAGTTTTATCGCGTATAAGTCACAAGTGTAAAATCAACTCGCTTTCTATTATTGATTTGGTTTTTCCTTGATCTTAAACCCTTTAACTCCTAAGCTCCTGAACTTGACTGACGAACTCTACATGCGGCGTGCGCTGGAACTGGCCAGACTGGGCAGTGGCTATATCTATCCAAATCCCATGGTGGGCTGTGTGGTGGTGCATGAGGGGCGCATTATCGGCGAGGGCTGGCACCGCAAGTTTGGTGGTCCGCATGCAGAGGTGAATGCCATCGCCAGTGTGCAGGACAAAAGCCTGTTACCTAAAAGCCGGGTATACGTAACGCTGGAACCTTGCTCGCACTTTGGCAAAACTCCTCCTTGCGTCGATCTGCTGATTAGCAGTGGCATACGCGATGTTGTGATCTGCAATACTGACCCGAACCCTAAAGTGGCAGGGCGCGGCATCAAGAAGCTGTTTGATGTGGGCGCACGGGTGAAAGTCGGCCTGCTGGAAAACGAAGGTTTGGAGCTGAACAAGCGCTTCTTTACGTTCCATACCCAAAAGCGGCCTTACATCCTGCTGAAATGGTCAGAGTCGGCAGACGGGTTTATCAGCGGACCAAACAACCAGCAGGTGCAGATCAGCGGTCCGTTGTCGCGCAGGCTGGTACATAAGTGGCGCTCCGAAGAGCAGGCGATCATGGTGGGCAGCCATACGGCAGCGGGTGACAACCCACGCCTCGACACCCGCTTTTGGCCTGGCCACAGTCCGCTGCGGGTGGTCATCGACCGCAAACTGCAGCTGCCCGGCCACCTGCACCTGTTCGACAAGAGCCTGCCAACCATAGTGTATACCTACCAGCAGCGGGAACAGCAGCACGAGAACCTAGCTTATGTACAGCTCCGCGAAAACGAGCCGCTGCTGCCACAGCTGATGCAGGACCTACACCAGCGCCAAGTGTTGTCTCTGCTCGTGGAGGGCGGCACTTACCTGCTCAAAAGTCTGTTGAAGGAAAACTTGTGGGACGAGGCGATCTGTTTCAAGAGCCAGACTTGTGTCCTGCGTGAGGGCACGCCAGCTCCGGGCATGATACACAGCCACCTGCTCGAAATGCAGACCGCTGGATCAGACAGGCTGTTGCATTACCGAAATAGTATATCAGAACTTAACTTATAAACCCGCGCTGGGGTGCTTTACCGCTTACAGGTATAGATTTACTCCATAGCGTACTTATACCTATATTTTATCCATTATGGCTGAATCACTTATAGTAGACCAGAATCTAACGAAAGAAGAAAAATATAAAGCCCTGATGCCTCAGATTGAGGCGCTGGTAACCGGCGAAACCGACCTGATCGCCAACCTTTCCAACATGATGGCTGCCCTGCGCCAGGGCATGGGCTTCTTTTGGGTAGGCGTGTATTTCAACAAAGAGGGCCAGCTGGTGCTGGGTCCCTTTCAAGGGCCGGTGGCTTGTACCCGCATTCCTTATCACAAAGGCGTATGTGGCGCCTGCTTCACCCGCCAGGAGACAATTCTGGTGCCTGACGTAGAAGCCTTCCCAGGACACATTGCCTGCAGCAGCGACTCTAAATCTGAGATCGTGATACCAGTGATAAAAGATGGCGAGGTGAAACTGGTGCTGGACGTGGACAGTGACAAATTAGACGATTTTGACGAGGTTGACCAGAAGTACCTCGAGCAACTGATGAAGCTCGTAGAAAGCTGGTATTAAGCTCTACTTTCGCTTAAAAAAATGGTCTTATTCCTGCTTCGGGGTAAGGCCATTTTTTTAGGGTGCTCCATCAAAAAGTTTACTCTATTACAGCTTCACCCGCATGCCTAGCGCCAGGTTAAATATCTTGCCCGGCCCCAGGTATCGCGGATTCTGGATATATGAAATCAGGTACTCGGCACTGCTGCCCACTTCGTAGTACAGCCCAAACCGTTGCAGTTTCTCTACACGAGTGAAGTCCACCTGCCCACCCAGGTATAGGTATAGGTGCACTGCCGTCGGGAAACCATAGTAGCCTCGGCTATACTTGTCGTGGTGCTCAAAGATAAAATACTCCTTGCCGAAGGTATGGCTCAATTGAAACCCGGTGCGCAACGGCTGCCAGTCCAGCGACCTTACGGGCACAGGCTTAAAAGGCACAAAAGTGGTCTTCAGGGCGGTCGTCCAGATGCGATCTCCTCCAATTCGCTCTGGCAGATAGCCCATAAGTAAATCTGTCTCCAGCTTTTCACGAAAGAAGCTCCGTCCAACACCAGCCGACACAAGCCCGATGCTACCTGCATACTGCACCTTTGCATGATAGGGTGAAAACGAGCGTTCCTGCCCATGTCCCTCATATGGACTCAACAGAAATAGCAGAGCAACGAGATATGTGATAAAAACCCGCTCCATATCAGTAAGCAATTCTATCAAAACTATACCCTCCTGCCCATACCTTCAGGTATGTAAATTCACGCTTCTTTACCGTGGAGGTAGCCAGGTATAGCACCTCCTCATCGTAGCGGAAATCGGCCCTGAAACCATGGATATGGCCGTGCAGACTCAACTGCACCCGTTCACTCTCCTTCAGTGTTCTATGGAAAGCTCTTTCCAGAGCCGTATCAAAGTCATCGTCATAAGGCGGTATGTGCGACACTGCGATGGCCTGCACCCAACTATCGCCTTCCTGGTGAACCAATTGTTTACTCAGCCAGTCGATATCGGGTACTTTCCCATTATAGTTATACTCCAGGCTATTGGTATCGATGAATACAAAGCGGGTATGCCCGTA
This sequence comes from Pontibacter sp. BAB1700, assembly GCF_000277005.1. NCBI lineage: Bacteria > Pseudomonadati > Bacteroidota > Cytophagia > Cytophagales > Hymenobacteraceae > Pontibacter > Pontibacter sp. BAB1700. The sequence continues at coordinate 49,591 of NZ_AKIS01000041.1, forward strand.
GTCAAAGGCATAGTTAAAGTCACCGTACATCTGCTGGTATACCTTGCGGCCGTTGCCCAGCATGTCGTGGTTGCCGATCACGGTCAGGTATGGCCACTTTAATCGTTTCATGATGTCGTGCACCCACCGGAACTCCTGTGACATGCCAAAGTCAGAGATATCACCCTGATGGATGACGAAGTCGATGTGGGGGAAGGTGTTGGCGGCGTCAACAAAGGCGCTGGCGGCGTCATAAAAGCGCTGGGTGTCGCCCATCACAAGCAGGTGCAGCGTATCACCGGGTTGCTGGTTTTGTAGTCGCGCCAGGTTGTGGGCGGTGAGGTCGCGCTCGTCGTCGTTTAGTATGATCTGGTTCGGGTGGTACTCAAACAGCTCTTCACAGGACGAAAGCAAAGCCAGGCTCAGTGTCAGTAACAGGTAGCAGATATGTTTCATAGTTGCCTCAGGCGGCACAGTTATGCTCTAATCTGCTAACGCTATACGAAAGAGAATGTTAATGTGCAGCGATCAACATACAGTCTCCTGATGCTGCTTACAAAGGCAGCCCTGTTTGCTACACAGGAACAAAAACAACTGATCTGAAGCTCTTTACAGTGAGCTTAACAAGTAAAAAAGCCGGCCCAGGGTATCCCAGGGCCGGCTTTTTTATACCTCTTGCAGGGTATATTTATTCTTTAGTATCTCATCCGAAGAAGGTTGGAGTTTCGGTCTTGAGCTGAGCAATCACAGTTTGACCGCCTTTGGTCTTCTGACCAAGTTCCACTTTCACCTCTGTGTCCAGTGGCAGAAAAATATCCACACGCGAACCAAATTTGATGAAACCGAACTCCTCGCCCTGGCTTACCTCATCGCCTTCGTTCACATACCACACAATACGACGCGCCATGGCACCGGCAATCTGGCGGAACAGTACTTCTGGGCCAGCAGTAGACTCCACTACCACTGTCGTACGCTCATTCTGCGTGCTCGACTTCGGGTGCCAGGCCACAAAGTAATTGCCCGGATGATACTTGAAGTAGCTCACGATACCTGACACCGGGTTACGTGTGATGTGCACGTTGATTGGCGACATGAAGATCGAGATTTGCTTGCGCTTGTCTTTGAAATACTCTGTCTCCTCTACCTCCTCGATCACCACCACCTTGCCGTCGGCAGGCGCTACGATCAGATCTTCGTGCAATAACAGGTTGCGGTAAGGACTGCGGAAAAACTGCAGGATAAGCAGAAACAGAACAACTGAAACACCGGAGAAAATCTTATTGAAGGTATTGTTGTCGGCGTTGAAATTGTAGAGCAACAGGTTGAGCACCAACAAAATCAGCAATGTAAAAAATAGAATCCTTCTTCCTTCCTTATGAATTTTCATCCGTGAAAACTAAATGCTACAGGTCTTATATAACTTATAATAGCCATCCAGTTTCGTAGATGGGCTATTATCTGCTTCAAAAATATATAACTTTCGTTTATTTTAATAAAAATCTTCTCTTAGAAACCGCCGCGGTACTTATAAGTCATCGCTACTTTGTCGATTGCCACGATGTAAGCCGCAATACGCATCGGCACGTTGTACTTCTGAGAGGCAGCATACAC
>NZ_AKIS01000042.1:0-39806 GCF_000277005.1 Pontibacter sp. BAB1700
CTACTGTTCAAGCAGGCTTTTTCGTTTATAAGTAGGTATTCTTCAGCTATATCCCAGTGCTTGTAAGAAGCTTAACCCTTCGCCAGTTTCTTGCGCTCCTTTTCGTAGGCCTTGCCCAGATGCTTCAGTTTCTTGTCACCTTGTGTATAACTCGCGGCCATCACCTTGGCCGTTTCAGTCTGACCGCTGGTTACGTCTTTTATAGCTAACTGTATACCTAGCTGTTGCTGTGTTTTCTTGGTCTTGCCTTTAGAATAACCCCTATCGAGCAGGTCAGTGAGCAATTGCAGAGCCGCTTTCTCTTGTCGGATGCCCGTGAAATGATCTACCACAGTAGCAGTAAAGGCCAACTTGCTTTGTCCCTGTGCAAAGTTATAGAGTGAAATGTGATCCAGCCCAAAGCGAGCGATTGACTTGCTCAGGTAGTGCTGCTCAGCATCGTTGTAGCGTTTTATCGCATCGGTATAGCGACCAGTCGCTACCATACGGTTAGCTTCTTCGAGCATGCGCTGGTAAGCTGCGGCATCGGCAATGGTGGACTGACCGTCTTCTGCCGTGAACGTGGCAATGGTGCAAGTTGCTTTTGATGCCGCTGCATTGAGGGCGACTTGATAAGCCTGGTCGGCGGCGATGAATTTTTTCTCCTTCACAAGAGACTGCGCAGCGGCATAATGACGGTCGTAGTCAGCCTGCACGTTCAGGCACTCCTGCGTGAAAATGCGGTCGCGTAGCTCGATGTACTTGGCCTGCACCTCAGTGTCACGTTCCAGGGCATAGCGACTGCGCATATTTTCAGCTGAGCTGGCTACTGCTCTGGCATCACTCAACCGGTTGCTCATGGCCAGGGTATAGCCATCAGCCAGCTGACTCAGCAGCACCGGCTTGGCTGCCTGCTGCAGCAAGTTGCTTAGTTCACGTACCGGCTGAAAGGTATAGCCCTGCTCCAACGTCATAGCCGACTCAAACTGCTCCAGTGCATAGCGGTAGTCTTTCGCCTTCATGGCCTGACGACCTTTGTCGATATGCTGCACATAATACTGGTATTTCACCTGTCCCTGCAGTTCAGCCGCCTCAGTGGCATCGTGCAGCAGGTAGTCGTACTGGCGCTGGAAGGTATAGGCATCGTCGGCCATCTGCTCAGCCTGTGCCAGGTCACCACGGCTCAAAGAACGTTTGCCCTCCTCTACCATGCTGCGATAATAGCCATACACGGCTCGGCCTTCACCGTCATTCAGTGCAGGCATGTTGCAACGTAATCCGCCCAGGGTGCTGCACAAGTTGCGGGCATCGGCGTAGGCGGCTACGGCACTGCGGTAATCACCACGGCTGTTGTGGGCATGGCCTTCTGCCATGAACGAACTGTAGATGTCGTGCGCCAGCCCCAAAGCCATCTGCTGAGTTTCAGGATCAACACGCATTTGGGTGAGGATGTCGCGGGTGCGGCCGGCCGCCTCGTGCACGTTGCCACTCATAAAGTCCAGTCGGGCCAGTTGCAGGTGTGCAGGCGCAAAGCGTGGGTTCACCTCCAGCGATTTCACAAAATAGGTGCTGGCCGCCGCCAGGTTGTTGCGGGCCATCAGGCTGATGCCTCGGTTATAAAACTGCTGATCAAGTGTAGCCAGGGTATGGTTCATCGCTTTGCGTCGCTCTTTCAGCAACTGGTTCAGCTGGTTCGACTTAGCTACATAGCGCTGCGGGTCATACTGGTTCAGGCTTAGCTTGTCAGAGAAACGCTTATCCTGCAGCTTCTGCAGCATTTCTTCCATCTCGCGTAGGCGCTGGTCCTGTTGCTTGATGCGGTCCACGTCGTCATGCTTGATCAGGACCACGTCCTGCAGCATCTTGTTCAGGGTGGCGTCGGCGGCATAGTATTCTTTGATCAGGCTGATACGCTCCTCCAGTTCCTTCACATCGCCGTGGGTATACACCAGCTCCAGCCCTTCCACTTTTAAGGTATAGCCCTGGCTGTTGGCAGTGTCTGGCACGGTGGTTTCCAGCGCCACGATGCCATTGGGCTTTAAGTTCAGGGCAGGAAGGCTAAAGCGCTTTACTTCTTTCTGCTGACTGTTGAGCAAGCGCACCGTCATCTTGGTCTGCTCCGGCAAGAGCACGCTGCCCAGGTCGAAGCCACGGTAATGTACATCGCCGCTCACTCCTATTTGCTGCAGCTGCACCTTGATCTGCAATTGATCGCCGACTTTGGCAATACGGGCCTGCTGCTCTAATCTTACTACAAACTCAGGCTTGCGGCTTGGGCGCCCGCCGGATTTGCTGGTAGTCGTGCCTCCCTCGGTTAGCAGCTGTATTAGCTTGTTGCTGTTTACCTGACTGCTGTTGCCGGCTGCTTCCTGCTTTATCAGGAAAGAGACAGGTATAGCTTCGTTAAACGCGAGTCGGCTCTGTGCCTGTACAGCAACAGCCACTGTGAGTATCCAGATCAGAAGTAATGCTCTCTTCATAGTAGTATCGTTTAAGCCTGCTTTGGCCAAGTCAAAATCCATTCCACTTTTCTACCAAACCTCGAATGTATAGAAAAAAGGGTATATAAATGAAGCTCAGGAGTATAATTTCCGTGGGGGACAATCGCTGCTCAAATTGCGAGGCATTGGCCCGATATTTTTTTAATTTGCGGCACTAATAAGTTTGCTATGTACCCATACCGACACCTCTTTGACTTCACCCGCGAGATTTTCCTGAACATTGGTTGCTCTCTGGAAGATGCCCAGCTAGCCACCCAGGTACTGCTGGAGGCTGACCTGCGCGGCGTTGACTCCCACGGCGTGGCCCGCCTGAGCGGCTACATCCGCCTCTGGGAAGCCGGTCGCATCAATCCGAAACCAAACATAACTATAGCCCACGAAACGCCCAGCACTGCCACGGTACGACGGCGACGGCGGATTGGGCCTGGTGGTAGCGCCGCGTGCGATGGAAATTGCCATGAAAAAGCCGAGAACGTAGGTTCGGGCTGGGTATCGGTGCGCAACTCCAACCACTTCGGTATAGCCGGTTACCATGCCATGCAGGCCCTGCAGCGCGACATGATAGGCATGGCCATGACCAATGCCAGCCCGCTGGTAGCACCAACGCACTCAACGCAGCGTATGCTCGGCACTAACCCGATTGCAGTAGCCGTGCCAGCCAATGAGCAACCTCCTTTTGTAGCCGACCTCGCCACCACTACTGCCGCCAACGGCAAGCTGGAAATACTGCAGCGCAAGCAAAAGCAAACGCCAAGCGGCTGGGTACAGACGGCTACCGGATTGGGCTCTACCAACCCTTTTGAAGTACAAGCTGGTGGTGCACTGCTCCCGTTGGGCAGCACCAAAAACCGCGGCAGTCACAAAGGCTATGCGCTCGGCTCTATCGTCGATATTTTCTCAGGTGTGCTGTCGGGTGCCAACTATGGCCCGTGGGTACCGCCTTTCGTAAGCTTCCTCGCTCCTCCCGCCGACCCGGTGGGCCAAGGTATAGGGCACTTCCTCGGCGCTATGCGCATAGACGCCTTCCGTCCTGCTGACGAGTTCAAGCACCATATGGATAACTGGATCAACGCTTTCCGTAACGCTCAGGTAAAACGTGGCGAAAAAGCCGTGCTTATACCGGGTGACCCGGAGCGCATCATGACAGCCAAACGCCTGCAGAAAGGCATACCGCTGTTGCCGCCAGTAGAGAAAGACCTGACAGAGGTAGGCAAGAAGTTCGGCATAAAATTCTAAGTCATGGCAACGGACAAAGGTATAGCCCTGTTTAGGCTATTAGGCTTAGGCTCCACAAGGCGCAGTATCCTGATGCTCGTGTTGTCCTGGATTCTGAATGTAGCCTGGCTCGGGTTCAACTATTTCTGGCGGCTTGTTCCGGAATCAGTGCTGATCGCTATACCTGTGCTGCTGTTATTATATGGATTACTTGCCCTGGTCGCCTACATATACTGGGGCATTAAAGGCGTACGCGAACAGGACGAACCATATGCCAGTATCATGGTTGGGGCGATCGTCGCAATCACGCTGCTATACCTGAACTATACCTTACTCGACGCACTGCTTTCGCTTAGTCGGTCATAAAAAAGCGAAGAGCTGGCCATTACGGTCAGCTCTTCTTGTTTTATGGTATAGGGAACAGGTATAGCCTACTCTATCTTCTTGCCTGCCATCGCCTGCTTGATGGAGATCTGCATCACGCGTTCTGCGAACGGACTTGTCTGCTCTTCCAGTGTATCTACAGCTTTCAGAATCTGATCTTTGTCACCGCTTGGCAGCACGTCGCGCAGTTTCTGCAAATTCTCCTGCGTCAGTTTAATTTCCTCTTCTGTCAGGTGCTGGCTGTTCTTCTCCAGGAAGCGCTCCACCTGGTACAGCATCTGCTCAGCTGTGGTGCGTGCTTCGATCACCATACGAGCCGACACGTCCTCACGGGCATGTGTGATAGAGTCCATCAGCATCTGCTCTACCTGAGAATCTGTCAGACCGTACTGTGGCTTCACCTCTACCTCCTGCCGCACACCAGATCGCAGCTCAATCGCTTCCACTTTCAGGATGCCGTCGGCGTTCAGAATAAAGTTTACATCCACCTTCGGGAAACCTGCTGGCATAGCCGGTATACCTTTCAGGTCGAACTCAGCCAGTTTACGGTTCTCCTTCACCAGATCACGCTCGCCCTGGTACACCGAGATTTTCATATTCACCTGTCCGTCAATGGAGGTCGTGTACTGACGTCCGGCTTTGGTTGGGATCTTGGAGTTACGAGGGATGATGGAATCCATCAGTCCGCCCATGGTTTCTATACCTAGCGTGAGCGGTGTCACGTCCAACAGCAGGATGTCTTTGCGATTACCTGACAGGATATCGGCTTGAATGGCAGCACCGAGGGCTACCACTTCATCCGGGTTAAGCGTATTATTAGCAGGCTTTCCGAAGAACTCCGACACCGTTTCGTATACCATCGGCACGCGGGTAGAGCCACCTACCATGATCACGGCATCGATTTGCTCCGGCTTCAGCTTGGCATCGCCCATCGCCTGTCGGCAGCTGTCAATTGTCTTGGCCACGATCGGGGCAATCAGCTCCTCAAACTTGTGGCGTGTAATACCGCATTCAATATCATTTACCTTGCTGGTATAGATCTGCTGCTGGCTCAAGGCCTTCTTGGCCTCCTCTGCCTTCAAGCGCAGTTCCTGCTGCAGGTTCTTGTCCTCGTTCAGCGTATCAGCCACTAATTGATTTTCCTGGATCCAGTAATTGATGATGGCCCGGTCCATGTCATCGCCGCCCAGGTAGGTGTCGCCGTGGGTAGAGAGCACTTCAAATATACCCTGGTGCAGGCTCAGAATAGAGATATCGAAGGTACCACCGCCCAGGTCATACACAGCGATCGTCTTCTCTTCTGAAGGATCTATACCTATACCGTAGGCCAGTGAGGCAGCAGTCGGCTCGTTCACGATGCGCAGCACTTCCAGTCCTGCCAATTTGCCGGCATCGCGTGTAGCCTGGCGCTGTGAGTCGTTGAAGTAAGCCGGCACTGTGATCACAGCTCTGTTCACAGGCGTTTTGAGGGCATGCTCCGCACGCTCACGCAGCTCTTTCAGTATCTCCGCCGATAGCTCAATCGGGGAATAGAACCTGTCTCCTACCCTGATTTTCACGAGTCCTTCGCTATCATCATCGATGATCTTATAGCCGAAATAGTCTTTGTGCTCTCCCAGGTCTTTGTAAGACTTGCCCAGCAGGCGCTTTACAGAATAAATAGTATTTGCCGGATCGGTAGTGAGGTATTCTTTTGCCTCGTTGCCCACAATTGTCTCGCCGTTCTGGGTGAAGTGCACCACAGAAGGCACAATGGTACCGCGACCGAGGTCGTTTATAGCTACCGGCTTTTTGGTTTCGGGATGTATATAGGCTACCAAGCTGTTGGTAGTCCCAAGATCTATGCCTACGATCACCTCTTCCTGCTGAAGGGCTCCCGTAGAAAGGTTTATCGCAACTTTTGCCATGTTCTTATACTTTGGTGAGGCCACCCTATACCTGAGCAGCGCTATACGCAAAGTTACGAAAAAATAAGGGGCTATGTGGGGATGGCCCCGGTTTATACCTGATACAGGGGCTTATACCTTTAATATAGCCAACGAAACAGGGTAAGGATTTTGTGTAGCATCTTTGCTAACCAGCCAGCAAACTCTAATCACATGAAGTGCATTCAGGAAGTATAGCACCAGATAGGCGCAAAACACATACCACGAACCAGGATAATGCATGATCTTCATACAGGCAAAAAGCATAACCAGTGGATAAGTAACCAAAGACCAGGTGATCTGGAAGTTTAGCAGACTTATACCTTGCTCGTGCACATGGAGCACTTTCTTTTTCTGTGTTATCCAGATGATCAGTGGAAAAACAAGATTCCCCAGCGGCATTAACAGATAAGATAGTACCGAAAGATGCATCAGCAATAACACGCCTTTATCTGGTTCCTTGCCATAGTCATACACTTCCTCTACGTCTACGTCCAGTGCCTGACAGATAGATTTTAAGGTATAGCCCCGCGGCTCTGTCTCCCCTTTCTCTATACGTTGCAGCGTCCGTAAGCTTATATCTGCCATTCCCGATAGCTCCTCCTGGCTCAGGCCTTTTCGCTTTCGTATTTCGATAATCTTGTTTCCTAATTGCTTCATCGATTCTACAGATTTGTTTCTCAATACTACATCAAAAGTATCATCCGAGCTGCCGGTGTTTCTATGTCATTCCTACGACATTTATGACTTTTAGGCTCCTAAGGTCTATAAATGCAGAAAGCTGTTCGTTAAAACAGCTTTCTGACCATCCAACATCGGATCTGTATTCTCACTTCTCTTTTTTCGGCACAACGATAAATACATCCTCCCCCGGACGCTTCATCAGGTATTTCTCCCTTGCAAACTTCTCAAGCAGTTCCGGATTACCCATCAGTTCCTCACGGTCCTGCTGTACCTCGGCCATTTTTTCCAGGTAGTACTCTTTGTCTTTTTCTTTATCGCGCAACTCCCTGCTCATGCGGTACTGTGTAATAAAGTCGTTGGAATCAAAGAAAAGCATCCATACCAGGAAGAGCATACCTGTAATGAAATAAAAACTGCGAACAAACTTAGGTATACGTTGAAGCATATATAGGAAACTATAGATATTATTCTGAGGGCTTTACACAAAAATAAGGGTGTGAGTCATAAACCCACACCCTTATCGGTAAAATATTTTCTAGATGTTCTTTAGAACTTCTTTCCAGGATAATAAGCCACTTCACCAAGCTCCTCCTCAATGCGAAGCAACTGGTTGTATTTAGCCATACGGTCAGAACGGGAAGCCGATCCTGTCTTGATCTGTCCAGTGTTAAGCGCTACTGCCAGGTCAGCAATCGTGTTATCTTCCGTCTCTCCTGAGCGATGTGACATCACACTCTTATATCCGTGACGCAGACCCAGGTTAATGGCGTTGATCGTCTCAGTCAGCGTACCAATCTGGTTTACCTTGATCAGGATAGAGTTGGCCACCCCTTGGTCTATACCTTGTTGCAGACGGTTTACATTTGTTACAAACAGGTCATCGCCTACCAGCTGCACCTTGTTCCCGATAGACTCAGTCAGCTCTTTCCAGCCTTTCCAATCGTCTTCATCCATACCATCTTCTATAGAGGCGATCGGATACTTCTCGGTCCACTCTTTCCAGTAACTTACCATTTCAGAAGAAGTCAGTTTGTCGCCAGTCGACTTCTTAAAGGTATAGAGCCCTGTAGACTTGTCATAAAACTCGGAGCTGGCAGCATCCATGGCGATCATCATATCATCACCCGGCTTGTAACCAGCTGCCTCGATTGCTTGGAGCACTACCTCAATTGCTTCTACGTTAGACGCAATGTTTGGCGCAAATCCGCCTTCATCACCTACGTTTGTAGAAAGACCCTTTTTCTTCAGCACGTTCTTCAGGTGATGGAATACTTCAGAGCCCATGCGCAGTGCTTCTGAGAAAGAAGGAGCACCAACTGGCATGATCATGAATTCCTGGAAGTCGATGGCGTTGTCAGCATGACTGCCACCGTTCAGGATGTTCATCATCGGCACAGGCAGCGTGTTAGCATTAACACCACCCACGTAGCGGTATAATGGCATACCCAGCTCCTGCGCGGCTGCACGTGCTATAGCAAGCGATACACCAAGGATTGCATTGGCACCAAGGTTGGCTTTGTTGTCAGAACCATCTAACTCAATCATGATCTTGTCAAGCAGGTTCTGCTCGAACACCGGAAACCCGACAAGCTCTTCAGCTATTTTCTCGTTTACGTTTTGAACGGCCTGCAGTACACCTTTGCCCATATACCTGCCTTTGTCACCGTCACGAAGTTCTACCGCCTCGTGCACACCCGTAGAAGCGCCAGACGGAACAGCAGCACGGCCTAATACGCCGTTTTCTGTAAACACATCAACTTCTACTGTCGGGTTGCCTCTTGAATCAAAGATCTGGCGGGCTTTAATATCTGTAATTAAGCTCATCGGTTTGTTTTTTATATAGTTTTACTTGTTTTGCTCTAACAGTGTGATAAAATCATCGAATAGGTAAACAGAATCATGCGGTCCAGGGGAAGACTCAGGGTGATACTGCACCGAGAATGCTGGCTTCGACTTCATACGAATACCTTCCACCGTATTATCATTCAGGTTGATATGCGTCACTTCTACGTCCGGGTGGTTCTTCAGTTGCTCCGAATCCACAACGAAACCATGGTTCTGCGACGTGATCTCGCTCAAGCCAGTGATCAGGTTCTTAACAGGGTGATTGAGCCTCTGTGGCCATTGTGCATTTTGTAGGTTGCAATACCGTTGGCCTGTGCCAGCATCTGGTGTCCCATGCATATTCCGAACATAGGTCTGTTCTTATCCAATATCTGCTTCACACTCTCAATGGCAATTGTAGTAGCAGCAGGATCACCAGGACCATTAGAGATAAAGTAACCGTCCGGGTTCCACTTTTCCATTTCCTCAAATGATGTATCATAAGGGAATACCTTCACCTCGCAGCCACGAGCCACCAGGTTGTTCAAGCTATTACGCTTTACACCAAGGTCGAGCACAGCAACTCTATACTTTACAACTTCAGGCTTCATCTCATACACCTCAGGCGTGCTCACATGCGACGAGAGCTCAAGACCAGCCATAGATGGTACCTCAGCTAATCGTTGCTTCAATGCTGCTACATCAGCAGTCTCAGAAGAGATGATACCATTCATAGCGCCTTTGTCACGAATGTGGCGCACAAGAGCACGCGTGTCGATTTCACAGATACCAACTATACCTGCTTTTTCAAAGTAGTCTTGCAAAGAACCTTCTGCACGCTTACGGGAGAAGAAGTGTGAGAACTCTTTACACACAAGACCATTGATCTGTACTTTCCCTGATTCGACTTCATCAGATTGAACACCGTAGTTACCAATGTGTGAAAAAGTAGTGACAACTAACTGACCATAGTACGATGGATCCGTAAAGATTTCCTGATAGCCAGTCATACCAGTGTTAAAGCATAACTCACCACCTGTTGTACCGATACGCCCCAGGCTCTTGCCTGTGAATACGGTACCATCTTGCAATAAAAGAATAGCTTCGGAAGTTGTGTGTTTTTTCATTTTAATAATTTGATACAAAAATAAAAAAGGGACACGACTTACGTCATGTCCCTTTGCAATATTTCACAAATGAAGCTTATTCAGCATCTTTTGTTTCATCTTTAGTGCCCTCTGCTTCTGGAGTTGCTGGAGCTGAAGCCTCAGTAGACTCAGCACCTTTTTTCTTAGAAGAAGAACGACGACGAGTTTTCTTAGCACCACCGGCAGCGCCAGTTGTAGTCAACATATCCTCGTTGTAGTCAACAAGCTCGATAACACACATTTCAGCATTGTCACCAAGTCTGTAACCAGTCTTCAGGATACGAGTGTAACCACCGGGTCTGTTAGCGATCTTTACAGATACTTCGTCGAACAACTCTTTCACAGACTCTTTGTCTTGCAGGTAAGCAAATACAGTTCTTCTGGAGTGAGTTGTGTCGTTTTTAGATTTTGTCAGTAGAGGCTCCACATACTTGCGCAGTGCTTTCGCTTTAGCTACTGTTGTAGAAAGACGCTTGTGCAGGATAAGCGAAGCAGCCATGTTTGACAGCATTGCTTTACGGTGCGAAGCGGTTCTTCCTAAATGATTGATTTTTTTACCGTGTCTCATTATTTTGAATTGTGCACGTGCATACCGTCGATCAACCCACCCGGGGATCGGGAATTATGCCGCAGGATTATTAATCTTCTTCTAATTTATACTTAGAAAGGTCCATGCCAAAAGTCAGGCCTTTCTCTTGCACCAGATTCTCAAGCTCTGTCAAAGACTTCTTACCGAAGTTACGGAACTTCATCATGTCAGAGATGTCAAGCTGCACCAAGTCGCCAAGGGTTTTGATGTCGGCAGCCTTGAGGCAGTTGTAAGCTCTAACAGAAAGATCCATATCCTGAAGTGAAGTCTTCAGGACTTTGCGCATGTGCAGAAGTTCTTCATCCACAGCTTCTTCTTCTTCAGGCTTAGCTGTTTCGAAAGTCATTGTGTTATCAGAGAAGAGCATGAAGTGCTGGATCAAAATATTGGCAGCGCCTTTCAAGGCATCTTCAGGATGTATAGAACCATCAGTCTGTATGTCAAGCAATAGCTTTTCATAGTCAGTCTTCTGCTCAACACGTGTATTTTCTACGCTGAACTTTACATTCTTGATTGGCGTGAAAATGGCATCAATTGGAATAAGACCAAAAACCTGATCAGCCGGCTTATTTTCTTCAGCAGGAACGTAACCACGTCCTTTCTGAATAGTAAGCTCTACTTCCAGAGTCATGTTCTTGTCCAGGTTACAGATTACCAGCTCAGGGTTTAGAACCTCAAAGCTTGTAGAGAATTTGCTGATGTCGCCAGCTACAAATTTATCCTGACCTGAGATAGATACAGTGATCTTATCATCAATGACTTCGCTTATTTTCTTAAAGCGAACCATTTTCAAATTAAGGATGATGTCAGATACATCTTCCACTACGCCTTCAACAGACGAGAACTCGTGCAGTACACCAGGTATGCGAACGCTAGTAATTGCGTAACCTTCCAGAGAAGAAAGCAAAATTCTTCGCAAAGCATTACCGATGGTTACTCCGTAACCTTTTTCAAGCGGCTTGAATTCAAATAAACCATGAAAGTCGTCGGCTTTTTCCATTACAACTTTCTCTGGCATTTGAAATGCTAATATTGACATACTTGCAGTGTTAAAGGTTAAAAATTGATTAAGCGGCTTACTTAGAGTAAAGCTCGACGATCAGCTGCTCCTGAATTTTCTCAGGGATCTGGTCACGCTGTGGCGCAGACACAAATTTACCAACCATCTCAGCACCATCCCACTCTAACCAGCTAAATGCACGTGCGTTACGTACGCTTAGGCTAGTTGTAATCGCCTCAAGAGATTTTGATTTCTCTCTCACGGCTACCGTATCACCAACTTTTAAGCTATATGATGGAATGTTAACGATCTCGCCGTTAACAGTGATATGCTTGTGCAAAACTAGCTGACGGGCAGCTCTTCTTGTCGGAGCGATACCCAGTCTGTAAACTGTGTTGTCAAGTCTAGACTCAAGAAGGATCAACAGGTTTTCACCAGTGATACCGCCTTTACGAGCTGCCTTGTCAAACAGGTTAGCAAACTGCTTCTCCAGCATACCATAGATATATTTTGCTTTCTGCTTTTCAGCAAGCTGAACTGCATATTCAGACTGCTTCTTACGACGACCACGGCCGTGCTGTCCTGGAGGATAGCTTTTCTTTTTTAATGCTTTGCTTGGGCCAAAAATCTCCTCGTTGAATTTTCTGGAGATTTTGCTTTTAGGACCAGTATATCTTGCCATTGTATTTAATCTAATTTACTAATTAAACTCTTCTGCGTTTAGGAGGACGACATCCGTTGTGAGGAAGTGGTGTAACATCTTTAATAGTTGTTACTTCGATACCAGTATTCTGTACAGTACGGATGGCGGACTCTCTACCTGCACCAGGGCCTTTAACAAATACTTCAGCTTTACGCATACCCAGGTCATAAGCAACCTTTGCGCAATCTGCAGCAGCCATTTGTGCAGCGTAAGGAGTGTTCTTTTTAGAACCTTTAAAACCCATTTTACCAGCAGAAGCCCAAGAGATAACTTGTCCTGCGTTGTTGGTTACTGAGATAATAATATTGTTGAAAGAAGCTTTGATGTGTACCTGGCCTGTTGATTCAACAACTACAACACGCTTCTTAGCTTTGTCTTTTCTTTTCTGAGCCATGATCAAAAATTATTTAGAAGCTTTCTTCTTGTTTGCTACTGTCTTACGCTTACCTTTTCTTGTGCGCGAGTTATTCTTCGTGCGCTGACCTCGTACAGGTAGACCTTTACGGTGTCTCAAACCACGGTAGCAGCCAATATCAAGAAGACGCTTGATATGCAATTGCACTTCTGATCTCAAAACACCTTCAGTTTTGATCTCAGCTGCAATCACATTTCTGATCTCATTAGCTTCATCTTCGGTCCAGTCTTTCACCTTTTTGTCAAGATCCACCCCGGCTTTGTTTAGGATTTGCACAGAGAGATTACGACCTATACCATAGATGTACGTCAAAGAGATCTCTCCTCTTTTGTTGTCCGGAATATCAACTCCTGCTATTCTTGCCATAATTAATAATTATCCTTGTCTTTGTTTATATCTTGGATTTTTTTTGTTGATAACATAAAGCTTCCCCTTACGGCGGATCACTTTACATTCAGCACTTCTCTTTTTTACTGATGCTTTGACTTTCATTGTAGTTATTTATATCGATAAACAATTCTTCCTTTAGTTAAATCATAAGGAGACATCTCCAATTTAACTCGGTCACCTGGCAGAATCTTGATGTAATTCATTCTCATTTTACCTGAGATATGTGCGATCACCTGATGACCATTTTCTAACTCTACCCGGAACATTGCATTTGATAATGCTTCGATGATAGTACCGTCTTGCTCGATAGAGGACTGCTTCGCCATTTATTGTTGTTTAGCTTTATCTATATAATCAAAAGTTGTTAATACTTCTGCTTGATCTTTTCTTATTACAACTGTATGCTCAAAATGAGCAGAGGGTTTATTATCACGGGTCCGGATTGTCCATCCATCCTCTTCTTGAATAATATACCTGGTACCGAGATTTACCATTGGTTCAATCGCAAGTACCAATCCATTTTGAAGCTTTAATCCCTGTCCACGTTTCCCGTAATTAGGCACTTCAGGAGCCTCATGTAGGTTACGTCCTATACCATGCCCTACCAATTCTCGTACAACACCATATTTAGAGGCTTCAGCATGTGTCTGGATTGCATGGCTGACATCACCAAGCCTATTTCCAACAACTGCCTTTTCAATCCCTTTGTACAAGGATTCTTTTGTAACATCTAACAGATGAGAAACCTCCTCAGAAACATTACCAACAGCATGGGTGTATGCACAGTCACTATGAAAACCGTTATAATAGACTCCACAGTCAACAGAAATTACGTCTCCATCGTTCAAAACGTAATTACTTGGCATTCCATGAACTACAGTCGAGTTTACCGAGATACAGAGGCTAAAAGGAAACCCATTGTAGTTTTTAAAAGATGGAACAGCTCCATGATCTTTAATAAACTCTTCAGCTCTTTTATCAAGGGTAAGAGTTGATACCCCTTCCTTTATAAGAAGAGCTATTTCGCCATGTGCTTTACTTAATATTAAAGCACTCTGGCGAATTAGCTCTATTTCTTCTTCAGTCTTGTAAAAAACCATTTATTAGGATACCATGGCAATATTCTCTGTTCTGCCTCTAAGCTTACCAGATTTCATCATGCCATCATAATGACGCATTAGTAAATAACTTTCAATCTGCTGCAATGTGTCGAGAACAACACCCACCATAATGATCAGTGAAGTGCCCCCGTAGAACTGAGCAAACTCTCTAGTTACTCCAAATAGCATGGCGATAGCAGGAAAGATTGCAACGAGCGCTAGATAAATAGCACCAGGCAGCGTGATTTTTGTAAGAATATTATCAATATACTCTGAGGTAGAACGACCAGGTTTAACACCCGGCACAAAACCACCACTACGCTTCAAGTCATCAGCAATTTGATTTGGATTAACAGTAATCGCTGTGTAGAAGTATGTAAATATCAGGATCATCAATCCAAACACTACATTGTACTGCCATGAAGTGAAATCAGAGAATGTCGCTCCTATATAACTCGCTGTTTCATTTGAATCTGCCCAGATTGAAGCAATCATAGAGGGTAGAAACATCAACGATTGAGCGAAAATGATAGGCATAACACCTGCTGCATTTACTTTCAAAGGAATAAACTGGCGCTGTCCACTGTATAGCGAGCTACCGCCAACCTGCTTAGCATATTGTACTGGGATTCTTCTTACAGCCTGAGTAAGCATTACTACAGACATTACTACAAAGAAGAGAACCACTAACTCAAAAATAAACAGCAGTGCACCATTTAACTCTTTAGATAAAGCTTCAGCAACAATGGCACCTGGGAAACGAGAGATAATGCCAATCATAATCAGCATTGATATACCGTTACCTATACCTTTATCTGTAATTCTTTCACCAAGCCACATACAGAAGATTGTGCCCGATGTTAACACAATCATGGAGCTAATGGTAAACAGCGTGGTATTTATTACAATTGCTTCGCTGTTAATCGTAGCAACAAAGCCTACTGCCTGAGCAAGCGTAATGATAATAGTAAGAACTCGGGTGATTTGGTTGATTTTCTTTCTACCAGACTCACCCTCCTTCTGCATTTTTTGAAAATACGGAACGGCTATAGTAAGTAGCTGTAATACGATAGAAGCTGAAATGTATGGCATGATCCCTAACGCAAAGATGGAAGCATTGCTAAATGCTCCACCTAAGAACGTATCCAAAAGGCCAAATATACCTTCGGTGTTGGCCTTGAGCTGGTTAGGATCTATACCAGGAAGAACAACATAAGAACCTAATCTAAAAATAGCTATAAAACCTAAGGTATTGAGTATTCGTACTCTTAGATCATCAATAGCAAAAATGTTCTTAATTGTTGTTATAAACTTCTTCATAAAAATTAAAGGGCTACTGTTTTACCGCCTGCTTTTTCGATGGATGAAATGGCAGTTTGAGAAAAAGCGTGAGCGTGTACTTCTACAGCTTTAGATATCTCTCCTCTACCTAAGATCTTAACTTTGTCGTTCTTGGACACTAAACCGTGTGCCTTGAAGAAATCAAAGTTAAAAACTTTTTCATTAGTTTCTGCAGCCAAAGACTCCAGAACATCTAAATTTATTCCTTTATACTCTACTCTGTTGAAGTTTTTGAAACCAAACTTAGGTACACGTCTCTGAAGTGGCATCTGACCACCTTCAAAGCCTGACTTCTGAGAGTAGCCTGAACGAGACTTGGCACCTTTGTGACCTCTAGTAGAAGTTCCACCTCTACCTGAGCCAGTTCCTCTGCCTATTCTCTTTCTAGTCTTAACAGACCCTTCTGCAGGTTTTAATGAATTCAAATACATATTAAATGTCCTTTACTTCTACTAAATTGTGAACCTTGTTAATCATACCAGCAATCTGAGGTGTTTTCTCAACAGTTACTGATTTATTGATCTTACCAAGACCTAGCGCTTGAATTGTAAGCTTTTGGTTCTTTGGTCTGTCAATAATGCTTTTAACCTGTGTGATTGTTACTTTAGCCATCTCAATTAACCGTTAAATACTTTCTGCAAATTAACACCACGCTGCTGAGCTACGGCCAAAGGATCACGCATTTTTGACAGCGCATCAAAAGTTGCTTTTACCACGTTATGTGGGTTAGAAGACCCTTTAGACTTGCAAAGTACGTCTTTGATACCAGCACTTTCCAATACAGCACGCATTGCACCACCGGCAATTACACCAGTACCTGGAGCTGCAGGCTTAACCAGAACGAAACCACCTGAGTACTTACCTTCCATTGCATGTGGAACAGTGTGATGGTAAAGAGGAACTTTAACCAAGTTCTTTTTTGCATCGTCTATACCTTTAGCAATAGCGTCAGTTACTTCGTTTGCTTTACCAAGGCCGTATCCAACAACACCATTACCATCACCTACTACAACGATGGCAGCAAAGCTAAATCTTCTACCACCTTTTACAACTTTAGCTACACGATTGATCGCAACAACTTTTTCTTTGAGTTCGATCTCGCTAGCCTTTACACTACGAATATTATTTTTCAACATAATTCTTAGAATTTAAGGCCTGCCTCGCGTGCGCCTTCAGCCAATGATTTTACGTTACCATGGTAAAGGTATCCAGAACGGTCAAACACCACCTGCGTGATACCCATCTCGAGAGCTTTAGCTCCTATTTCTTTTCCAACCTGATTGGACACTGAAATATTAGCGTTGGATACACCATCAAGCTTCACAGAAGAGGCAGCCGCCAAAGTTTTTCCTGTAGTGTCATCGATCAGCTGTGCATAGATAGCTTTGTTGCTTCTAAAAACAGATAATCTTGGTCTGGCAGAAGTACCAGAAATCTTGTTTCTGATACTTCTCTTAATTCTAAGTCTTCTTGATACTTTATTAACAGACATGATGATGATTATTTAGACGCTGTCTTACCAGCTTTTCTTCTTACAACTTCTCCTACAAAACGGATACCTTTACCTTTGTAAGGCTCTACTTTGCGAAGTGATCTGATTTTAGCAGCTACCTGACCGATCAGTTGCTTGTCATTACTTTCAAGCGTGATTACTGGTGCTTTACCTTTTTCTGTTACTGCAGTAGCAGTAACTTCTTCAGGCATGGTCATGAAGATATTGTGTGAGTATCCAAGAGCAAGCTCCAGTACATTTCCCTGTACAGTTGCTTTGTAACCAACACCCACTAACTCCAGCTGCTCTTTATAGCCTTCACTTACACCTACCACCATGTTGTTGATAAGTGAACGGTAAAGTCCATGCATTGCTTTGTGACGCTTCTGCTCAGTAGGACGCTCAACCACAATCTGGTTTTCTTCCTGCTTAACAATAATGTCTTTATCTACCGGAGTAGTTAGTGTTCCCTTAGGACCTTTTACAGTAACAACGTTATCCTTTGCAACAGCAATTTCAACGTTTGTCGGCAGAGTGATTGGCAATTTTCCTATACGTGACATTGTCTATCCTCCTATTAGTAAACGTAACACAATACCTCACCACCTACATTCAGTGACTTGGCTTCTTTTTCAGTCATTACACCTTTGGAAGTTGACAGAATAGCAATACCCAACCCGTTCAGAACGCGTGGCAAGCTGTCATTTCCGGTATACTTACGAAGCCCTGGCTTACTTACCCTCTCAAGTTTCACAATAGCAGATTGCTTAGTGGTAGGGTTGTATTTCAGAGCGATCTTAATAGTACCTTGTACAGAGGAATCATCAAACTTATAGCTTTGAATGTATCCTTTTTCGTACAATACTTTTGTAATCTCTTTCTTGATATTGCTAGATGGTATTTCAACTACTCTGTGGTTTGCCTTGATGGCATTACGCACTCTAGTTAAATAATCTGCTATTGGATCTGAGTTCATTATGAATCACTTAAATCTTGAACGCTTTTTCTAAGCGAGCGGCAAAGATAAGAATATCTTTTCTTCTTTCTTAATATGTTAAGAAAAAATTACCAGCTCGATTTTGTTACACCAGGAATTTTACCCATAACAGCCAGTTCTCTGAACACTACACGTGAGATACCGAATTTTCTCATGTAACCACGTGGTCTTCCAGACAGCTTGCAACGGTTATGTAACCTTACTGGAGATGAATTCTTAGGAAGCTTATCAAGTCCTTCGTAATCTCCTTTAGCTTTAAGTTCAGCACGCTTCGCAGCGTACTTTGCCACTAACTTCTGTCTTTTAAGCTCTCTCGCTTTTACTGCTTCTTTAGCCATTTTTCTTATTTCTTAATATTAGTGAAAGGCATACCAAACGCTTTAAGCAACTCGTAGCTCTCCTCATCTGTTTGAGCAGTCGTTACGAAGGTAATATCCATACCACTAATGGCTTTGATTTTATCTATGCTGATTTCAGGGAAGATGATCTGCTCTTTTACACCAAGTGTATAGTTGCCACGACCATCAAAACCTTTATCACTAACACCTCTGAAGTCACGTACGCGTGGAAGCGCGATTGTTAGAAGACGGTCCATGAACTCGTACATACGCTCGCCTCTTAGTGTCACACGTGCACCAATTGGCATGCCTTCGCGAAGCTTGAAGTTAGAAACTGATTTCTTAGCGATAGTAGCTACAGCCTTCTGACCAGAGATGGTCGTCAGTTCCTCTACTCCGATGTCAACAAGTTTCTTGTCAGCTACTGCAGCACCGATACCTTTGTTAATAGAGATCTTAGTGATCTTCGGCACCTGCATTACGTTCTTATACTGGAACTTTTCTTTCAGGGCAGGTATAACCTCCTTCTGATATTTTTCTTTAAATCTTGCAGTTGCCATATTAGATTACTTCTCCTGATTTTTTAGAATAACGCTCTGTTTTACCTTCGCTGTTTTTTCTTCTGCCAGCTTTAGTAGTTTCACCTGACTTAGGATCTACTAAAGCTACGTTGCTGGCATGAATAGGAGCTTCCATTTTAGAGATACCACCTTGAGGGTTCTTGGCGCTAGGCTTTGCATGCTTCGTCACCATATTAATTCCCTCAACTGTAACTCTTTGCTTCTCGATATTAACAGCTGTAATGCGGCCTGTCTTTCCGCGGTCGTCACCGGCAATCACTTTTACTGTATCGCCAGTTTTTACATGAAGTTTTTTCTTATTCATCTTGATGTCTGAATTAATGATTAAAGAACTTCAGGTGCCAACGAAACAATTTTCATGAATTGCTTTTCACGAAGCTCACGCGCAACTGGTCCGAAAATACGCGTACCACGTGGCTCGTTGTTAGCATTCAGAAGAACAGCGGCATTGTCGTCGAAACGGATATAAGAACCGTCTTTTCTTCTGATCTCTTTCTTTGTTCTTACAATAACTGCCTTAGAAACAGTTCCCTTTTTAACGTTGCCAGAAGAAAGGCTGATTTTACAGTTACTACGATTCTATCCCCGATAGAAGCGTACTTCTTGCCTGTACCACCTAGAACACGGATACAAAGAACTTCTTTGGCTCCACTGTTATCGGCTACGTTCAATCTAGATTCCTGCTGTATCATTTTATTTCGCCCTTTCTATAATTTCTACTAAACGCCAGTTCTTGTTTTTGCTTAGAGGACGTGTCTCCTGAATGCGTACGGTATCACCGATGTTGCACTCGTTCTTCTCGTCATGAGCCATGAATTTGGTGGACTTGCTAACGAACTTACCGTAGATTGGGTGCTTCATTCTGCTTTCCACTAACACAGTGATAGACTTGTCCATCTTGTTGCTAACAACCTTACCACTTCTTTCTTTTCTAAGATTTCTCTCTTCCATGATTTCTATTAAGTATTAAGAGTTAGCTTCAATTTCACGGCGACGAATTTCTGTATTCAGACGAGCAATTGCTTTTTTCGTCTCACGGATTTTCATCGGATTTTCCAACGGAGAGATAGCATGTGCAAAACGCAGGTTCTGCATGGTTGTTTGCTCCGTATTAAGCTTCTCTTTCAGCTCTTCTAAAGACAAAGCTTTAATCTCTGAATTTTTCATATACTATTTCTCAACGTAATCTCTACGTACTACAAACTTTGTTTTAACTGGCAGCTTCTGGGCAGCTAATCTAAGTGACTCTTTTGCCACTTCCATAGGAACGCCATCTGATTCAAACATGATGGTACCTGGCTTAACCACGGCTACCCAATACTCAGGAGAACCTTTACCCTTACCCATACGAACCTCTGCAGGCTTTTTCGTAACCGGCTTGTCAGGGAAAATACGAATCCATACCTGGCCTTCACGTTTCATTGCTCTTGTCATGGCGATACGAGCAGCTTCAATCTGGCGGCTTGTAATCCATGAAGCCTCCAGTGATTTGATCGCAAAAGAACCAAATGAAATAGTACTGCCTCTATGAGCCAGACCTTTCACGCGGCCTTTTTGCATTTTTCTATATTTAGTCCTTTTCGGCTGTAACATTTTCTAAAACTTAATAATGTTATCAATCAATTATTGGCGACGCTTACGCTTAGGAGCTCCGTCAGTTTTCTTGCGATCACCACGGCCTCTTCTATCGCCACCCTGTGCACCTGCTCCACCTTTGGTATCCATGTCTGCATTAGGAGTAAGGTCTTTTTTACCGTAAACCTCTCCTTTGAAGATCCATACTTTGATACCTAGCTTACCATATACAGTCTGAGCTTCAGACAATGCATAATCGATATCAGCACGAAGTGTGTGCAGAGGAGTTCTGCCTTCTTTGTAGTGCTCAGTTCTTGCCATTTCAGCACCGCCTAGACGACCTGAAACCTGAACTTTGATACCTTCAGCACCAACACGCAGCGCAGAAGCAATCGCTTGCTTCATCGCACGACGGAAAGAGATACGGGCCTGCAGCTGCTGAGCGATAGACTCACCTACCAGCTTTGCATCAAGCTCAGGACGCTTAATTTCAAAAATGTTTATCTGAACATCTTTGTTAGTAAGTTTCTTAAGCTCTTCCTTGATCTTATCTACTTCCTGTCCGCCTTTACCGATTACTACACCAGGTCTGGCAGTGTTGATAGTGATAGTGATGCGCTTTAGGGTTCTTTCAATGATAATTTTAGAAATACCACCTTTAGGAATACGCGCTAAAATATACTTTCTGATTTTCTCGTCTTCAACCAGTTTCTCAGCGAAATCTTTGCCACCATACCAGTTAGAATCCCAACCTTTGATAACTCCTAGGCGAAAACCGATCGGATTTACTTTCTGTCCCATGTTCTTACTTATTGGCTTTTTTAGATTTCTTTGATTGCTGTTGCTCAAGTTGCTCTTCAGTCATGCTGTCTATTACAAGAGTCACATGATTAGATCTTTTTCTGATTCTGTAACCACGGCCCTGTGGTGCAGGACGCAGACGCTTCAGCATTTTACCTTCATCTACAAAGATCTCTTTGATATAAAGATTAGCATCTTCTATGCGAGCATCTTCATTCTTCTGCTGCCAGTTAGAAAGAGCTGATAAAAGGAGCTTTTCAATTCTTGCAGCACCTGAGTTTGCTTCGAATTTCAATAATCCAAGGGCTTTGTTTACGCTCTTGCCGCGTACCAGACCTGCTACTAATCGCATTTTGCGAGGAGAAGTAGGTACGTTTTTAAGTCTTGCTACTGCTTCCATTTTATCGCTTGCCTTTATCTTTTTTAGCAATATGACCTCTAAAGTTTCTGGTTGGGGCAAACTCTCCAAGTTTGTGACCTACCATGTTCTCAGTCACATAAACAGGAATGAATTTATTTCCGTTATGAACTGCGAATGTGTGACCTACGAAATCCGGAGAAATCATGGATCTGCGTGACCAAGTCTTGATAACAGTCTTCTTACCAGACTCGTTCATCACGTCTACTTTCTTCTCGAGCCTATAGTCAATATAAGGCCCTTTTTTTTAATGATCTAGCCATTTACTATTTCTTTCCTCTATTAACTATAAGTTTCTCAGAATGCTTTTTCTTGCTGCGTGTCTTAAGACCTTTAGCCAGCAAGCCTTTGCGTGAACGTGGGTGACCGCCAGATGACTTGCCTTCACCACCACCCATAGGGTGATCGACAGGGTTCATGGCAACACCACGTACTCTTGGACGCTTACCTAACCATCTGTTACGACCGGCTTTACCAATCTTAACATTCATATGATCAGAGTTAGAAACTGTTCCTACAGTTGCGTAGCAATTTACAAGCACCATACGAAGTTCACCAGATGGCAACTTGATAGTTGCATAGCGACCTTCTCTTGCAACCAGCTGTGCATAAGAACCTGCACTTCTGGCAAGTGTTGCACCTTGGCCAGGCTGCAATTCGATGTTGTGAATGATTGTACCTAGAGGAATGTCAGATAAAGGAAGGCAGTTACCTACTTCTGGTGCATTACCTGGTCCTGAAACTATCTCAGTTCCCACCTGGATTCCAGATGGTGCAATGATATAGCTTTTCTCACCGTCTGCATAATAAAGCAGTGCAATACGAGCAGTTCTGTTCGGATCGTACTCGATTGTTTTAACCGTAGCAGGCACACCGTGCTTTGTACGCTTAAAGTCAATCACTCTGTACTTCTGCTTATGACCACCGCCCATATAGCGCATAGTCATTTTACCTGAGTTGTTGCGTCCACCAGATTTTTTACTCGGTGCCAACAAAGATTTCTCTGGAGTAGCCGTCGTGATCTCATCGAACGCTGGCGCTACACGGAATCTTTGACCTGGTGTTGTTGGTCTTAACTTCTTTAAAGCCATTGTTATTTAATTAAATGCTGCTGTAAAAGTCGATTACTTCACCCTCTTTCAGGGTAACGATTGCTTTTTTCTTAGAAGATGTACGGCCAGTTACAGCGCCAGACTTAGTATACTTGCTCTTTACTTTGCCTTGCGTCTTCATGGTAGCTACCTTTTCTACAGTAACTCCGTAAAGCTTCTCAACTGCCTTTTTGATTTCTACTTTGTTGGCTTTGATGTTCACCTCGAAAGCATACTTTCCAACCTCGTTCATGGCAGCGAATTTTTCCGTCAGAAGCGGTTTTTTCAGGATCATAATATTATGCGCTTAGGAGGTTTTCAATAATGTTAACTGAATCTTCAACCAGCAGTACACGGTCTGTATTCAACAGGTCGTATGTATTCAAATCGCTAGCTGTAGAAATCTTCACTTTATTCAGGTTGCGGCCGGAAAGAACAACATTCTTATCAACTGCAGGTATTACTAGTAATGTTTTACCTTCTACCTTCAGGTTGCTAAGCATTGCTTTTGAATTCTTTCGTTTTTCGGAGCTTCAAATGTAAAAGACTCAACCAAAGAAACTTTATTGTCTTTAACTAACAATGAAAGAGCAGAAGCACGAGCTACTTCCTTAAGCTTTTTGTTAAGCTTAAAGCTGTAGTTTCTTGGTCTTGGTCCAAATACTCTACCACCACCTACAAAAAGAGGAGCTTTCAAGCTACCTGCACGAGCTCCACCAGTACCTTTTTGCTTTTTGATCTTCTTAGTAGATCCAGCTACTTCGTTTCTTTCTTTGGACTTGTGCGTACCTTGTCTCTGATTAGCCAGGTACTGCTTCACGTCAAGATACATTGCATGCTCGTTCGGTGTAGCACCAAACACAGCATCAGAAAGTGTTACCTTTCTACCTGTATCCTCACCTTTAATATTCAATACAGAAAGCTCCATTTTTATTTCTCAATTAACACGTAAGAATTCTTGGCACCTGGAACAGAGCCACTAACTACTAACAGATTTTTGTCTGCGATTACACGAACCACTGTTAAGTTCTGTATCTTAACACGGTTACCGCCCATACGACCGGCCATACGCATACCTTTGAATACTCTTGATGGCCAAGAGCACGCACCAATTGAACCAGGGTGTCTTGCTCTGTTGTGCTGACCGTGTGTCTGGCCACCTACACCGGCAAAGTTGTGACGCTTTACAACGCCTTGAAAACCTTTACCTTTTGATGTACCCACTACGTCAACATACTCTCCTTCTTCGAAGAGATTCACATCTACTGTATCACCAAGATTCAGAGATATTCCTTCTACATCGAATTCAGCAACTTTTTTCTTGGCTGTCGTATTAGCTTTTTTGTAATGTCCAGCTTCTGCTTTCGTTACTCTTTTAAGCTTTTTGTCGCCGTAGCCAAGCTGCACCGCTGCGTAGCCATCAGTTTCAACCGTCTTCACTTGAGTAACTACACATGGTCCTGCTTGAATAAGCGTAACTGGCGTGTATTTACCATCTGTAGTGAAGAGGCTTGTCATTCCGATTTTTTTACCGATAATTCCAGGCATTCAACTTGTTTTTTAAAAGATGGATATAATGATTTTATCCCACAGCTCTCGCTAAGGGAGTGCAAAGTTAATAAAATTTAAAATGCTTTAGCAACTTTTGTCTAAAATATTATTAATCAGCGCATAAAAAAAGAGAACCCGAAGGTTCTCTTTTTAATATTCGATCTGTTCTTATCAAACTTTGATCTCAACATCCACACCGCTAGGAAGTTCTAACTTCATCAGTGCGTCTACTGTTTTAGAGCTTGTAGAGTAGATATCAACCAGACGCTTGTAAGTGCAAAGCTGAAACTGCTCTCTGGATTTCTTGTTCACGTGTGGTGAACGAAGAACTGTAAATTTATCCTTCTCTGTAGGCAGAGGAATAGGACCGCTTACGATAGCTCCAGTAGCCTTTACAGCTTTTACAATCTTCTCAGAAGATTTATCTACCAGGTTATGGTCGTAAGACTTAAGCTTAATTCTAATTTTCTGATTCATTATCTTTTACTACTATTTAGCTGCAGTTCCTTTTAATTTAGCAATGATGCCATCGGCCAGGTTTTGTGGTACTTGCTCGTAATGAGAAAAAGTAAGAGAAGCCGTTGCTCTACCTGAAGTAATGGTACGAAGGTCAGTTACGTAACCAAACAGTTCTGAAAGCGGAACGTCTGCCTTCACTACTGTAGATGTTCCTTTCGTATCCATACCTTTCATGATACCTCTTCTTCTGTTCAAGTCACCAGTTACAGGACCTGTGTACTCATCCGGAGTCACTACATCTACAGCCATGATTGGCTCAAGTAGTTTCGGAGCACACTGCTTACCTGCTTCTTTGAAGCCCTGACGTGCAGCCAGTTCAAAAGAAAGTGAGTCAGAGTCAACGTCGTGGAATGAACCGTGGAACAAACGAACTTTCATAGAGTCGATTGGGAAGCCAGCCAGAATACCATTCTTCATTGCTTCTTCGAACCCTTTCTGAATTGCCGGGATGAATTCTCTTGGAATCACACCACCCACAATTGCATTTTCGAACTCCAGTCCTTGCTTGCCATCTTCACGTGGTCCCATTGTGAACACGATGTCAGCAAACTTACCACGACCACCTGACTGCTTCTTGAACACTTCTCTGTGCTCAACTGCTTTCGTGATAGTTTCTTTGTAAGCTACCTGTGGAGCACCCTGGTTCAGTTCAACCTTGAATTCACGCTTCATACGGTCGATGATGATCTCCAGGTGAAGCTCACCCATACCTCTAAGGATAGTCTGACCTGTTTCCTCGTCAGTGTTTACCTGGAGGGTTGGGTCTTCCTCAACAAGTTTGGCGATTGCCATACCCATTTTATCGGAGTCAGCCTGCGTCTTAGGCTCAATTGCGTAACCAATTACTGGCTCAGGGAACTCCATCGATTCCAGAACGATTTTAGCGCTCTGATCGCAAAGTGTATCACCTGTTTTGATGTCTTTAAAGCCTACTACTGCAGCAATATCACCAGCTTGCAGTTTGTCAATCTGGATTTGCTTATTGGCATGCATCTGGAAAATACGCGAGATACGCTCTTTGTTTCCAGATCTTGAGTTATACACATACGATCCTGAGTCAAGTACTCCTGAGTATGCACGTACAAAGCAAAGACGACCTACATAAGGGTCTGTAGCAATTTTAAATGCAAGGCCTGCGAATGGATCAGTCTCTGACGGCTTTCTTGCTACTTCTGCACCTGTGTCAGGGTTTGTACCAATAATGCTTTCTTTGTCAACTGGTGATGGAAGCAATGCCATTACATAGTCAAGCATTGTTTGTACACCTTTATTCTTGAAAGAAGAACCGCACAGCATTGGCACGATTGCCATGTCAATAGTTGCAGCACGAAGAGCATTAAGAATTTCTGCTTCTGTGATTGAATTAGGATCTTCGAAGTATTTCTCCATCAAAGTCTCATCATATTCAGCTACAGCTTCCAAAAGTTTCTCTCTGTATTCCTCTGCTTCTTCTATCATATCATCTGGAATAGGAACTTCAGTAAAGGTCATACCTTTATCGCTCTCATTCCATACAATACCTCTGAAGTTAACTAGGTCAACTACACCCTTGAAGTTGTCTTCAGAACCGATTGGCAACTGAAGTGCAACAGCGTTGCTACCAAGCATTTCTTTTACCTGACGGCATACGTTCAGGAAGTCAGCGCCGGAGCGGTCCATTTTATTAACGAAACCGATACGAGCTACTTTATAGTTGTCAGCAAGTCTCCAGTTTGTCTCAGACTGAGGTTCAACCCCATCAACTGCACTGAAAAGGAATACCAGACCATCCAGTACACGCAGTGAACGGTTTACCTCAACTGTAAAGTCTACGTGACCTGGAGTATCGATAATGTTGATATGGTAGTCGTTACCTCTGTATGGCCAGTTTACAGTAACAGCTGCGGAAGTAATTGTGATACCACGCTCTTGCTCCTGCTCCATCCAGTCAGTGGTAGCACCACCTTCGTGAACCTCACCTAATTTGTGAGATTTACCTGTATAGTAAAGTATACGCTCTGTTGTTGTTGTTTTACCAGCGTCAATGTGAGCGGCAATACCAATATTACGTGTGTATTTTAAGTCCCTTGCCATTAATTAAAATCTAAAGTGTGAGAATGCTTTGTTTGCCTCGGCCATTCTGTGCGTGTCGTCTTTCTTCTTAACGGCAGCACCTTCACCTTTTGCAGCTGCGATGATCTCACCAGCTAATTTGTCTTTCATTGTCTTCTCACCTCTCTTACGAGCGTAAGAAATCATCCACTTGATACCAAGAGATACTCTGCGATCCGGACGAACCTCAGTCGGCACTTGGAAAGTAGCACCACCTACGCGGCGGCTTTTTACCTCTACGCTTGGCATCACATTGTTCAATGCTTTCTTCCAAGTCTCAAGGCCGTTCTCTTTCGTTCTTTGCTCTACTAATTCTACAGCATCATAGAAGATACCATAAGCAATACTTTTCTTACCATCTTCCATCAGATAGTTTACGAAACGTGTTACTAAGGTCTCTTTGAATTTTGGATCAGGAAGGAGAACTCTACTTTTAGGCTTTGCTTTTCTCATTGTAATATAATTCTATCAATTATTTTTTCTTACCACCTTTACCTGCAGCAGCGGCTGGCTGGCCTGGCTTAGGTCTCTTAGCACCGTACTTCGAGCGTGACTGCAAACGGCCGTTAACTCCGGCTGTATCCAGTGCACCGCGTACGATGTGATAACGAACACCTGGAAGGTCTTTCACTCTACCACCTCTGATAAGCACAATAGAGTGCTCCTGAAGGTTGTGACCTTCACCTGGGATATAAGCGTTCACTTCTTTACCGTTCGTAAGTCTAACCCTAGCTACTTTACGCATAGCTGAGTTTGGCTTCTTAGGAGTGGTTGTATACACTCTTGTACATACACCACGGCGTTGTGGGCATGAATCTAGGGCTGGAGACTTCGACTTTGAAGTTAACTTCTCTCTTCCCTTTCTTACTAATTGCTGTATAGTAGGCATTTATAATTTGTTAATTATAGATATTTTTCACTCTAAAATTTGGTCTGCAAAGGTAGGAAAACCATTTTGCAAATTCAAAATTTTAATTCATTAATTATTAGCACCTTAGCTTCGCCTACTGTTCCTCCAAAGTTCATTGGGAAAGATGGTGCTTCATTTGCCGGTTTAATTTCCCCAAAGCTGCTTTCGAACTTTTGAATGTTATCAGCCAGAGCCGCCAATAATCTTTTGGCATGCTCTGGCGTGATAACTATTCTTGATTTCACTTTTGCTTTAGGCAATCCTGGCATCAGTCTTATAAAATCAATCACAAACTCGCCACTTGAATGGGCTATCATTGCCAGGTTGGCATATTCCCCCTCTGCTATCTCTTCAGATAACTCAATGTTTATTTGATTTTGATTTTTCAGTTCCTCTGCCATACCTGCTTATCTATTGTTCTGTAGTTCCTGCTGCTTGGCGCGGCTTCCAACTCCAGACTTCTTTGATTCTACCAATGAATCGTATTCTTCCTGGCTTCCAACAATTAAGTTTTGGTAATCGCGCAGACCTGTACCAGCCGGGATCAGGTGACCTACGATCACGTTTTCCTTAAGACCTAACAGTTCATCGGCTTTACCTTTGATCGCTGCTTCGCTCAGTACTTTCGTAGTTTCCTGGAACGACGCTGCTGAAATAAAGCTTTGTGTACCCAATGAAGCTTGTGTAATACCTTGCAAGGTTGGACGCGAAACTGCTGGAGATGCATCACGTACAGTCACCAGTTTCAAGTCACGACGTTTCAAACTAGAGTTTTCGTCACGCAGTCTTCTAGCTGTCACGATCTGGCCTGGCTTCAGGTTAGTTGAGTCACCTGCTTCCTCTACCACTTTCATGTCGATAATGCGGTCGTTTTCTTCCATGAAGTTGATCTTGTCAACCACCTGGTGTTCCAAGAAGCTTGTATCACCTGCGTCGATGATCACAACTTTTTGCATCATCTGGCGAACTACTACCTCAATGTGCTTATCGTTGATCTTCACACCCTGCAGGCGGTATACTTCCTGAATCTCATTTACCAGGTACTCTTGTACTGCACCCGGCCCTTGAATATTCAGAATGTCTGTTGGTGTAATAGCTCCATCTGACAGTGGCATACCTGCACGAACAAAGTCATTGTCCTGTACCAGGATGTGCTTAGAAAGCGGCACCATGTACTTCTTCTTCACTCCGTCTTTCGACTCAATGAAGATTTCGCGGTTACCTCGCTTCACGCTACCATATGTTACCACACCATCAATCTCAGATACAACCGCCGGGTTAGAAGGGTTACGCGCCTCGAATAGTTCAGTCACTCGTGGAAGACCACCTGTAATATCGCGTGTTTTACCAATTGCACGCGGGATTTTCACCAGGATCTGACCAGCTTTAATTTTCTCGCCGTTCTCAACTGTCAAGTGAGCTCCTACTGGAATGTTATAGCCTTTCGACTCTCCACTCTTCGGATTCACAATGATAGCCGGGTTCTGGGTTTTATCTTTCGTATCGATAATCACCTTCTCACGGTATCCTGTCTGTTCGTCCGATTCCTCTCGGTAAGTTATACCTTCGATGATTGACTCGTAAGCAATCTCACCGTCAAACTCAGAAAGGATTACTGCGTTATATGGATCCCACATACACAGTTGGTCACCTTTTTCTACAAGCTGCCCATCATTCACGGTGATGAATGAACCGTAAGGCACGTGGTTGCTGATTAACAGTTTACCAGTTGCCGGATCAACGATCTTAACCTCTCCTGAACGACCCATTACTACTTTCACTGGCTCACCTTCATTGTTGATGGTTTCGATCGTACGAACATCTTCAAATTCGATTTTACCAGCGAACTTCGCACGGATCATAGCATCTACTGCAATGTTTGATGCTGTACCACCTACGTGGAATGTACGAAGTGTCAACTGTGTACCAGGCTCACCGATTGACTGTGCGGCGATTACACCAACAGCCTCACCTTTCTGCACCATAAAGCCTGTTGCCAGGTTACGGCCGTAGCACTTAGCACAGATACCGCGCTTGGATTCGCAAGTCAGTACAGAACGAATCTCTACTGTCTCGATCGCAGTGTTCTCTATAGCACGTGCTACTTCCTCTGTTACTTCTGAGCCTGACTCTACAATCAGTTCGTTTGTAATCGGATCATAGACATCGTGTACAGTTACACGGCCCAGGATACGCTCAGAAAGCGACTCCACAATATCTTCGTTATCCTTCAGTGCACTCACTTCCAGACCTCTCAGTGTACCGCAGTCTTCTTCGTTCACAATAACGTCCTGTGACACGTCTACCAGACGACGTGTCAGGTAACCAGCATCCGCAGTTTTAAGGGCCGTATCAGCAAGACCTTTACGGGCACCGTGTGTAGAGATGAAGTACTCGATTACATCCAGACCTTCCTTAAAGTTAGAAAGGATCGGGTTCTCGATAATCTCACCTACTGAGCCTTGCAATGATTTCTGAGGTTTCGCCATCAGACCACGCATACCACCCAGCTGACGAATCTGCTCTCTCGAACCACGAGCACCTGAGTGCATCATCATGAAGATCGAGTTGAAGCCCTGGTCGTCATTCTCCAGACGGCGCATCAACGTTTCAGTAATCTGGTTGTTGATACGAGTCCAGATATCAATTACCTGGTTGTAACGCTCGTTGTCAGTGATCAGACCCATGGAGTAGTTCTGCCATACAGCGTCTACATCTTTCTTGGCCTGTGCTACCAGGATATCTTTCTCTGCTGGAATCTGGATATCGCCCAGACCCATTGAAAGCCCTCCTTTGTAAGCAGACTGGAAACCTAGTGTCTTGATATCATCCAGGAAGTGGGCTGTACGAGCCATACCTGTTTCCTTGAACACGCGAGAGATGATCTGCTGAAGTTTTTTCTTCGTTAACAGCTCGTCGATGTATCCAACTTCTTCCGGAACAAACTGGTTGAAGATCACGCGACCGGCAACTGTCTCGATCAGTTTTGTCTCGAGTTCGCCTTTCTCGTTCTTAACCTTGGTTCTTACTTTAATATAAGCCTGCTTAGACAGACGACCTTCGTTGATGGCAATAATTACTTCCTCCGCAGAGTAGAAGCTCATGCCTTCACCAGGTATATGTTCGTTCTCTGTGCTACGCTTTCCTTTTGATACATAGTACAAACCAAGTACCATGTCCTGAGAAGGTACCGCAATTGGCGCACCGTTAGCAGGGTTCAGGATGTTATGCGAAGCAAGCATCAGCATTGAAGCTTCCAAAACAGCAGCAGGTCCAAGTGGAACGTGCACGGCCATCTGGTCACCGTCAAAGTCGGCGTTAAATGCCGTACATACCAATGGGTGAAGCTGTATCGCCTTTCCTTCAATCAGTTTCGGCTGGAATGCCTGTATACCTAATCTGTGGAGCGTAGGAGCACGGTTTAGAAGTACTGGGTGGCCTTTCAGCACGTTCTCCAGGATATCCCAAACAACAGGTCCTTGCGGTCTACAATTTTTTTAGCTGACTTTACAGTCTTTACGATGCCTCTTTCGATCAGCTTGCGGATAATGAACGGTTTGAAGAGCTCAGCTGCCATGTTCTTAGGCAGACCGCACTCATGCAGTTTCAGTTCAGGACCTACCACGATTACTGAACGGCCTGAGTAGTCAACACGCTTACCAAGCAAGTTTTGACGGAAACGTCCCTGCTTACCTTTCAGCATGTCAGAAAGCGACTTCAGCGCACGGTTACCCTCGGCACGAACAGCGTTCACTTTACGTGAGTTGTCGAACAGGGAGTCAACCGCTTCCTGCAACATACGTTTTTCGTTACGTAGGATTACCTCTGGGGCCTTGATCTCGATCAAACGCTTCAGACGGTTGTTACGGATAATCACACGACGGTATAGGTCGTTCAAGTCCGAAGTTGCAAAACGACCACCGTCCAATGGAACAAGCGGACGAAGCTCTGGTGGAATAACAGGAACCATGCGGATGATCATCCACTCTGGTCGGTTTTCGATTCTTGTTGTAGCATCACGGAATGCTTCCACTACACGAAGACGCTTCAAGGCCTCAGCCTTACGCTGCTGCGACGTCTCATGAGCGGCAGCGTGACGAAGCTCGTAGGACAAGTCGTCCAGGTTCGTACGCTCCAACAGCATCTGCAATGCTTCAGCACCCATCTTCGCGATGAACTTGTTTGGATCGTTGTTATCCAACATTTGGTTCTCGCGTGGGAGCTTGTCAATCATATCCAGGTACTCGTCTTCGGTCAGGAAGTCCAGTGTGTTCACACCGTCTTCTGCCAAAATACCTGGCTGGATTACTACATATCTTTCATAGTAGATGATCTGGTCAAGCTTCTTGGTAGGTAAGCCTAACAGATAACCGATTTTGTTCGGAAGAGATTTGAAGTACCAGATGTGCGCTACAGGAACTACCAGTTCGATGTGGCCCATGCGCTCACGGCGCACTTTCTTCTCAGTAACCTCCACACCGCAACGGTCGCAGATGATACCTTTATATCTGATTCTCTTATATTTTCCGCAGTGGCATTCCCAGTCCTTTACAGGTCCGAATATTCTTTCGCAGAATAGACCACCCATCTCAGGCTTATAGGTTCTATAGTTGATTGTCTCAGGCTTTGTAACCTCGCCATTTGATCTTTCCAGAATCGACTCTGGAGAGGCCAGGCTTATCGTTACTTTGGAGAAGTCCTGAGTTAGCTTTTTGTTTTTTGCAAATGCCATATTATTACAATAATGTCGATACAATGAATATGCCTTACAGCGAATCTGTATAAAGTGCGCTAAGCGCCCTGACTTTTGCCAGGACGCTTAGCTTATACTTTACTATTCTAAGGTGATCTCGAGTGCCAGACCTCTTAACTCGTGAATCAATACATTGAATGATTCAGGGATATTTGGCTTCGGCAACACATCGCCTTTCACGATTGCTTCATAAGCTTTCGCACGGCCGATCACATCGTCAGATTTCACTGTAAGTATTTCCTGCAGTACGTTCGAAGCACCGAATGCCTCGAGAGCCCACACCTCCATCTCACCGAAACGCTGCCCACCGAACTGAGCTTTACCGCCCAATGGCTGCTGCGTAATAAGTGAGTATGGTCCGATAGAACGTGCGTGCATCTTATCGTCAACCAAGTGGCCCAGTTTAAGCATGTAAATCACACCTACTGTTACCGGCTGATCGAAACGATCACCTGACAGACCATCGTACAGGTATGTACGGCCGAAGCTAGGCAATCCAGCTTCTCTTAATTCAGACTGTACCTGCTCTTCTGTAGCACCGTCGAAGATCGGAGTAGCATAAGTTCTACCCAACTTCTTGCCGGCCCATCCAAGCACGGTTTCATAAATCTGACCGATGTTCATCCTTGAAGGTACACCCAATGGGTTTAGCACGATATCCATTGGTTCACCTGTTTCCAGGAACGGCATATCTTCCTCACGCACAATACGGGCAACCACACCTTTGTTACCGTGACGACCAGCCATCTTGTCACCCACTTTCAGCTTACGCTTCTTCGCAATGTATACCTTGGCTAACTGCACGATACCTGCTGGCAACTCATCTCCTACCTCCAGTGTGAATCGCTCACGCTTGAAGTGCGCAGAAGTGATGTTGCGGCGCTTGTTATAGTTCTTCACAAGCTCCACCAGCATGCTGTTGGTCTTCTCGTCGGCAGTCCAGTTCTCCAGAATCAGATCCTTAAACATGTTCACCTCTTCCGGAACCGCATAGTTACTTTCGTCCTTATATGGGTTCTTTTCTGGGAACAATGCTTCAATGATGTTCTTGCGAGAGAACTTAACTCCTTTCGTCAGGATTTCATCGCCGAACTTGTGCTTGATACCCTGCGATGTCTTGCCTTCCAGCAGAGCCACCAGTTTATCAACCATCACATTCTTAATGGCGTTCAGATCCTTCGAGTATTTAACTTTAAGCTCTTCAACCTCTTTCTTAGACTTAG
The DNA here is from genome assembly GCF_000277005.1 of Pontibacter sp. BAB1700. Classification (NCBI taxonomy): domain Bacteria; kingdom Pseudomonadati; phylum Bacteroidota; class Cytophagia; order Cytophagales; family Hymenobacteraceae; genus Pontibacter; species Pontibacter sp. BAB1700. Next base: position 33,539 of record NZ_AKIS01000042.1, read on the forward strand.
CCCGCAGGTTTTTGTCTTTCTTAGGTCTTGAGAAAAGTTTTGTCTCAATTACTACACCGTTCAGTGATGGCGGCGCCTTAAGCGATGCATCCTTCACATCACCGGCTTTGTCACCAAAGATGGCACGTAGAAGTTTTTCTTCCGGTGTCGGGTCAGTCTCACCTTTTGGTGTAATCTTACCGATCAGGATATCACCTTCACGAACCTCAGCACCGATACGGATAATACCGTTCTCGTCCAGGTTCTTCACGGCTTCCTCGCTCACGTTCGGAATCTCAGAAGTAAGTTCTTCTTCACCACGCTTGGTCTCACGAACTTCAAGCTCGAATTCCTCGATGTGGATAGAAGTGAAGATATCATCTCTTACTACTTTTTCAGAGATAACAATAGCATCCTCGAAATTGTAACCTTGCCAAGGCATGAACGCCACTTGCATGTTACGACCGATTGCGAGTTCACCATTATTAGTAGCATAACCCTCGCACAGCGGCTGACCTTTGGTTACACGCTGTCCAGTGTAAACAATCGGCGTTAAATTGATACAGGTATCCTGGTTCGTTCTTCTGAACTTAATCAGGTTGTATGTTACATACTCTGCATCAAAGGCAACCAACTTCTCTTCTTCTGTCAGATCGTATTTTACAACAATCTTATTAGCGTCTACGAAGTCAATTACACCATCACCTTCAGCGATTACCAGTGCTCTTGAGTCAATAGCCGCTCTTCTTTCCAGACCAGTACCTACGATTGGTGCTTCTGCTTTCAAAAGTGGAACCGCCTGGCGTTGCATGTTTGAACCCATCAGGCACGGTTGGCGTCATCGTGCTCCAGGAATGGAATCAATGATGCCGCTACCGATACAATTTGGTTCGGCGCAACGTCCATATAGGTATAGGTCTTAGGTTCTTCCACAGGGAAGTCACCTTCGAATCTACCTTTTACTCTATCATTGATGAAGTTACCACTGTCATCGATAATGGCATTAGCCTGCGCGATGTGGTGAGTATCTTCCTCTTCTGCTGTCAGGTATTCAACCGATCCATCCATCTCTACTATACCTTCGTTTACCTTGCGGTAAGGCGTCTCGATAAAGCCATGTGGTTTACTCGAGCATGCACGCATAGTGATGAAATCAGACCAATGTTCGGACCTTCCGGAGTTTCAATTGTACACAGACGACCGTAGTGCGTGTAGTGAACGTCACGTACTTCGAAACCTGCACGCTCTCTGGATAGACCACCTGGTCCCAATGCAGATACACGACGCTTGTGCGTCACTTCTGCCAGTGGGTTAGTCTGGTCCATAAACTGAGATAGCTGGTTAGTTCCGAAGAACGAGTTGATCACAGAAGACAGCGTACGCGCGTTGATCAAATCAACAGGCTTGAAGTCCTCGTTGTCACGCACGTTCATACGCTCTTTGATTGTTCTTGCCATACGGGCAAGACCAACGCCAAACTGCGCATATAGCTGCTCGCCTACCGTTCTTACACGGCGGTTGCTCAAGTGGTCTATATCATCTACTACAGCCTTGGAGTTGATCAGACCGATCAGATACTTTACAATAAGAACGATGTCCTCATTTGTAAGCACTTTTGCGTCCCAGTTTGTATCCAGACCGAGCTTCTTATTGATTCTGTAGCGGCCAACTTCACCAAGATCGTAACGCTTGTCAGAGAAGAACAGCTTCTGGATAATGTCACGCGCAGTTTCTTCGTCTGGCGCCTCTGTATTACGAAGCTGACGATAAATCTGCTCTACTGCTTCTTTCTCAGAGTTTGAATTATCCTTCTGAAGCGTATTGTAGATAATGGCATAGTCCGCAATGTTCACGTTTTCACGGTGAAGAATGATAGACTTGGTACCAGAATCCAGAATAACGTCGATATCGTCTTGCGTAATTTCTGAATCACGCTCGAGAAGTACTTCGTTACGATCAATTGATACTACTTCACCTGTATCCTCATCCACAAAGTCTTCTGTCCATGTGCGTAACACACGTGCAGCCAACTTTCTGCCGATCGCATTCTTCAGATTTGTCTTTGTTGCAGGCAACTCTTCAGAAAGACCGAACAGGTCAAGGATATCTTTATCTGTACCATAACCAATAGCACGCAAGAGCGTTGTTACCGGAAATTTCTTCTTACGGTCAATGTAGGCATACATGACGTTGTTTACGTCTGTTGCAAACTCAACCCAAGATCCTTTGAAAGGAATAATTCTGGCAGAATAAAGTTTTGTACCGTTTGTGTGCTTGCTTTGAGCAAAGAACACACCCGGAGATCTGTGAAGTTGAGATACAATAACACGTTCAGCACCGTTGATAACAAATGAGCCTTTCTCGGTCATGTATGGGATATTACCCAAGAACACTTCCTGCTCGATTGTCTCAAAGTCTTCATTGTCCTCATCGTTACAGATGAGACGAAGCTTGGCCTTTAGCGGAACCGAATAAGTTAGACCACGGTCAATACACTCATCTACTGAGTATTTTGGCGGGTCGATATGGTAGTCGATAAACTCTAGTACAAAGTTTTCTCGTGAATCGGAAATCGGAAAGTTCTCAGCGAACACCTTGAACAAACCTTCCTGTGCTCTATTTTCAGCAGGAGTCTCCAGCTGGAAGAAGTCCTGGAATGACTGTAGCTGAACATCTAAGAAGTCAGGATAGTCAATTACCGGATTTATAGAGGCAAAATTGATTCGCTCTGTCGTTTTATTCTTAGCCAAAGCCTTGGAATTTTAACGTTTACAATATGATTCCAGCACACAGCCATTCGTATAGCCATGGGCAAAAAAAGGATTCAAATTTGAATCCGTATACAAACAGGAAAAGACCTGACTAAACTGCCAGGTCTACCTGTTCTCGGTATGTTGGTAAGTGAGATTATTTAACCTCTACTTCAGCGCCAGCTTCTTCCAAAGACTTCTTCAGTGATTCAGCTTCGTTCTTATCCACACCTTCTTTCAAAGGCTTAGGAGCGCCGTCTACCAGTTCTTTAGCTTCTTTCAGGCCAAGACCAGTCAATTCTTTTACAAGCTTAACAACTGCAAGCTTAGATGCACCAGCTGACTTAAGGATTACGTCAAAAGAAGTTTTCTCTTCTGCAGCAGCTCCTCCTTCAGCAGCACCACCACCAGCCATCATAACTGGAGCAGCAGCAGCTGGCTCGATACCATACTCATCCTTAAGAATTGTAGCTAGTTCATTAACCTCTTTCACAGTTAAGTTTACTAACTGCTCAGCGAATGCTTTCAAATCTGCCATTTTATTGAAATTAAAAGTTACTTATTGATTACGTTTTTAAAATTATTCTTTTTCAGATAGGGTTTTCAGGATACCGGCTAGTTTGCCGCCGCTGCTCTGAAGAGCAGAAACAACATTCTTAGCTGGAGACTGAAGCAAGCCGATGATATCACCGATAAGCTCATGCTTAGACTTGATGCTGGCAAGTGTATCCAGTTGGTTTTCGCCAATGTAGATACCGCCATCAATATAGGCACCCTTCAATAATGGAAGTGCGTTACCTTTCTTTCTGAAGTCTTTCAGAAGCTTACCAGGAGCATTGCCTGATTCAGTAGAAAACAAGATACCAGATGATCCTTTCAGGATAGCTTCCAGATTAGTGGTGTCTGCCTCTAAGGTATCTAATGCTTTCTTAATGAAAGTGTTTTTGTAAACTTTGTACTCCAACCCTCTTTCGAAGGCTAATCTCCTGAACTGGTTGATGCTCGCTACAGTCATAGTAGATGCATCTGTGATATAGAAATAGTTAGTGTTCGCTAACTTCTCGCTCAGGTCTTTAACAATTATCTCTTTTTCTTCCCTGGTCATGTTCTTAGATAGTTGCGTTCTTGTCAACGATTACGGCCGGGCTCATTGTGCTAGACAATGTTATGCTCTTAATGTAAGTACCCTTTGCTGAAGATGGCTTCAGGCGGTTCAGTGTAGCTATCACTTCTGCAGCGTTAGCAGCTAACTGCTCTGGTGAGAAAGAAACTTTGCCTACACTTGTATGGATGATACCATACTTGTCAACTTTAAAGTCAATCTTACCTGCTTTAACTTCTTTTACTGCTTTAGCTACGTCTTGTGTAACTGTACCAGATTTAGGGTTTGGCATCAGGTTACGAGGACCTAAGATTCTACCTAAACGACCTACTTTAGCCATTACAGCTGGCATCGTGATGATCACGTCTACATCTGTCCAGCCTTTTTCAATCTTTTGGATATAGTCATCCAGACCTACGAAGTCAGCGCCTGCATCTTTGGCTTCCTGCTCTTTGTCAGGTGTTACCAATGCCAGTACTTTTACGTCTTTACCTGTGCCATGTGGAAGGGTAACAATACCACGAACCATCTGGTCGGCTTTGCGAGGGTCAACGCCTAAGCGTACATCAATATCAACAGAGGCATCAAACTTGGTAAAAGTGATATCTTTTACTACTGAAGCCGCATCTGTTAAAGAATACTCTTTTGTCAGGTCAGCCTTTTCTAAGGCTGCTTTCCTGTTCTTTGAAATCTTCGCCATTATCCTTTAACTCTAATTATTCGTTCCACGGAGCGTTTCCAGACACTGTAATACCCATGCTTCTAGCTGTACCAGCTACCATTTTCATGGCGGCTTCCAGTTTGAAAGCATTTAAGTCAGGCATTTTCAGCTCTGCAATCTCTCTTACCTGATCCCATGTAACTGAACCTACTTTGTTACGGTTTGGCTCTTTAGAACCACCCTTAATCTTAGCAGCATCCATTAACAATACCGGAGCAGGAGGCGTCTTAATAACGAAGTCGAAGGACTTATCTGCGTATATTGTAATCAACACTGGTAACACTTGTCCTGGCTTATCCTGGGTTCTAGCATTGAACTGCTTACAGAACTCCATGATGTTAAGACCTTTAGAACCAAGTGCAGGTCCAATCGGTGGCGATGGGTTCGCGGCACCTCCCTTTACCTGAAGTTTCAGGTAACCTTTTATTTCCTTTGCCATTATTTGTATTTACTACGATTCTTTTTCTACCTGCATGTAATTCAGCTCAACTGGTGTGTTACGGCCGAATATCTTTACCATAACGTTAAGCTTCTTACGTTCTTCGAACACTTCCTCCACAGTACCTGAGAATCCACTGAAAGGACCGTCCATCACTTTCACCATTTCTCCAACTAAGAATGGAGTATCCAATACTTCTGCCTGTTCTTCAGCTTCATCAACAGTACCTAGGATTCTGTTTACTTCAGACTGCCTAAGCGGAACCGGCTTTTTATTCTGACCGCCTTCGTTTGACCCAAGGAAGCCGATAACGCCTGGTGTGCTGATGATAATGTGTTCAGCTTCTCCATGTGAAAGATCAGCTTGTACCAGTACATATCCCGGAAAGAAATTTCTCTCTCTGATCTTCTTCTTTCCACCACGCATCTCATACACCTTCTCGGCTGGTATGAGAACCTGAGGAACGTACTCTCCAAGATTCTGTCTTACTACTTCGTTCTCCAGATACGCCTTTGCCTTTTTCTCCTGTCCGCTTACAGCGCGAACCACATACCATTTTAAATCAGCCATAGACTCAAATTAAAATTGGTTGTAAAACCAAGACAGCGACGAATCAAAAACGAAATCCATAGCTCCAACTACCAGAGCAAATATTAAAGACCCGATCAACACCAATACAGAGCTATTCTGCAGGTCAGAATATGCAGGCCATGAAACTTTGTTTTTCATTTCCTCCACTGTCTCGTCTATGTAGCCTTTTACTTTGCTCATCGCCTTCGCTTTAATAGGATTTAAATTGCACGGGTGGAGAGACTCGAACTCCCAGCCAATGGTTTTGGAGACCACTACTCTACCAATTGAGCTACACCCGTAAAAAAATGCACACCAATTTTAATTGGAGTGCAAATTTATTTAAAAGAATATTAAAAACAAACCCGTTTCCGAAAAAGATTCCAGAAACGGGTCAGTTTTATATATTATTAGTCAAGGATTTCAGTTACCTGACCGGCACCTACTGTTCTACCACCCTCACGGATAGCGAAACGCAGACCTTTCTCCATTGCTACTGCGTTGATCAGGTTCACCTCGATAGTGATGTTATCACCAGGCATAACCATTTCTACGCCTTCTGGCAGCATGATCTCACCAGTAACGTCTGTCGTTCTGAAGTAGAACTGTGGACGGTACTTGTTGAAGAACGGCGTGTGACGTCCACCTTCTTCTTTAGAAAGAACGTAAACCTCAGCCTTGAACTTCGTGTGAGGCTTCACAGAACC
>NZ_AKIS01000043.1:0-16151 GCF_000277005.1 Pontibacter sp. BAB1700
GGAACCCCGATCAGGCTGCATCCTGTGCGCTACGAGCTGCCTGCTGGCAACGTTCCCTTGCCTGATGCCTTCTTCGAAAGCCTGGCAAAGGAGCTCAAGCAGCACAATGTCAACACACTCATCTTGTCGGGAGCCCCCTTGCCATACACTAGGATGTTTGACATCTGCGACCAGTACGGACTGTACGTCATGCAGCAGATCGCGCCGCAGCCAGGTGCACCGATGGACGAGAAAACGAAGGCGGTGCTGCACATGCTGAAAGGGCGCACCTCCCTGCTTGCCTGGCTGCTACCGCCTGCTGAGAGTGTCACCAAAACATCCTCCCAGGCCCTGAGTGCGGAAATCAACAAGATAACGTACCGTCTCCCCATTATTGCGGCAGTGGATTTTCCAGCCCTTACGTCCGCACCTAAATGGAATAAGCTGGAAGCACACAAAAAATCAGCCTTGAGGCGGGCTTACCAGCCTGCGACTTTCATGCCCGAACTCACGGCCGACGGCAACAGCACCCTGAAAGTGGTCAATCGCTTTGACTTCATCCCGCTGGAGCAGGTGCGGGTGGAGTGGCAGGTGCTGAAAGACGGTGAGGCGGTGCAAAAGGGAAGTATAGCGGATGTGCGGGTTGTCACCAAAGGCTTCTCGGTCGTGCCGTTGCCAATCGATCTGAAAGAGTTTGCCGCAGACCCGACCTACTCTTTTTCCTTTCGCCTCCTAAAACAGGAAGGCACAACCTGGTCCGATCCAGACCATGAGTTGGCGATGGAGAAATTCATCTTTTCCGCAGATGGGGATAAGCCTTTATATTTAAAAAAATATATATCCAAAAACGAGTAGATTTTATGATGGGTTACTAACGGTCGGCTACTCCTCGTACTTCCGAAAGCCATTTGCTTGACCGGTGTTGGGTGCTAAAAGCAACATTGTTGAATGCTTGGGTAGGCGGAACAATCCTTATAATAATCAACTCAACTGACGGCAAGCTTATTAAGCTGACGCACGGGAAATGAGAACAACACCATACAATAAAAACTATAAGCCAGCTGCTCCGCCTTATGGCCAAATCCGTTAAATCATCCGACTCCCCAGGCTTCTTCTCTCTTACTTCTGTGGTGCATACTTGCATCTGCTCAGAAATAATCCCCTAATTACCTAGCATTACTCTTCGATCACAAAGAAATAAAGATGAATCCTACTTTCTTTTCACATTTTTCTGAATTTAGGAAATGGCTGGAGGAGCACCACAGCACACACTCAGAACTGGTTGTTGGTTTTTATAAAGTAGATAGCGGTAAACCCAGCATGACATGGAGCCAGTCCGTTGACCAGGCGCTTTGCTTTGGGTGGATCGATGGTGTGCGAAAATCGATCGACAGCACTAGTTACCTCATTCGGTTTACGCCACGGAAGTCTTCCAGCATATGGAGTGCTGTCAATATCAGGAAAGTGGCTGAACTTACGGGGCAAGGACTCATGCACGAGGCTGGGCTGGCCAGTTTCAACAACCGGACAGAGAGTAAATCAAAGATTTACGCTTATGAAAAAGCCGAGGTCACGCTTTCACCTGAGTTTGTACAGATGTTTGAAGCAAACGAAAAGGCATGGTCCTACTTTCAGTCACTTGCTACTTCTTACCGCAAAGCCTCCATCAATTGGGTGATGAGCGCAAAGCAGCACGTTACGCAAACGAAGCGCATCAAAGCACTTATTGCAGATAGCGAAGCGGGAACGAATCAGTGGAAAGACAATAAGTACCAGAAAAAAAGTAATTGAGTGAAGTACACACTTCAAGATTATTATAAGAAGCCAATAAGCCTTTTGAATTGACCAAATGCCTATCGTTAATAAAAATTCGCTGTAACATGACCCGGTATAGATCTTTTGAAACCGAACGCCTGCTGCTGATCCCAACTTCGGAAGATGATGCGGCTTTTATGTTGAAACTGCTCAATAGCCCGACCTGGATCAGGTATATTGGTGATCGGAACGTGCATTCTGTAGAGGAGGCGGCTGCTTATATCCGCAGTAAAGTCACTGAACAACTAGAGCGACTTGGGTATGCAAACTACACCGTTATCCGGAAGACAGACCAGGAGAAGCTGGGGGTTTGCGGGCTTTATGATCGGGAGGGGTTGGAAGGCATTGACATAGGGTTTGCATTCCTGCCGGAGCACGAGAAGAAAGGCTATGCCCTTGAAGCTGCCCTGGAAATAAAGCGAGCCGGTATAGAGGAGTTCGGCATTACCCAGATGAAGGCAATCACAGTAAAAGACAATGTGGCCTCACAAAGGTTGCTGGAGAAACTAGGCCTGAAGTTTAGCAAATTAGTAGAGCTGCCGAACGATCCGGAAGAGTTGCTTTTATACGAGTTGAAAGTCGATGACGAGGCAGCACACGCAAAGCATACCTACATCCATCCTGAATCAATCACATAGAAATCAATATGAACCCAATCCTGAGAAACATTTTAGCCGTTGTGGCCGGAGTCGTGGTCGGCAGTGCCGTCAACATGAGCATTATTATGGTGAGCGGTGCTGTTATTCCGCCACCTGCAGGTGTGGATACCACTACATCGGAGGGCCTGTCGGCAGGGATGCACCTGTTTGAACCGAAGCATTTTCTGATGCCCTTTATGGCGCATGCGCTGGGAACATTTGTGGGCGCACTGGTAGCTGCTTTTGTGGCTGCCACTCATAAAATGAAATTTGTGCTCGGTATAGGCGTCTTCTTTCTGGCCGGAGGTATAGCCAGTGTCTGGATGCTGCCTTCGCCAGTGTGGTTTGCCTTTGTTGACCTAACCATAGCCTATCTGCCCATGGCTTACCTGGCTGGGCTGTACGCCACCAGATGGCGCAGGAGCACAGCAGTGTTACCTGCTTATTGGAAATGTATAGCAACAAAAAAACCGGCTTAAGGGCCGGTTTTTTTATATCCATAGGTAATCCGCTCGGATTAGCCTTTGATCACTTCAGTTTCTTGCACAAGGTCAGTTGCCGGGGCGTTTTGCTCAGACACCTCAACGCTGGCAAAGTTGTAGGCTGGGCAGTAGGTCTTACAAGAAGTCATACCCAGTGCCAGGATGAATGCGCCGAATGCTGCTAATTTCTTCATGATAATATAGTTAGGTAAACGATGGTAATCCAAAAATACAATTTTTACTATAAATGCAAAACAGTATACGCAAATTTAACGCGCGCGGTCTTAAATTTCGTATCCCAATATGTTTAGCATCGATTCATAGGTCTGCTCTGGCGCAAACTGCCAGCTGATCAGCTTCCCGTCCTCATCACGATCCACCAGGATATGCTGTGGCGAAGGAATCAGGCAGTGCTTGATGCCACCATACCCGCTTAGCTGCTCCTGGTAGGCTCCAGTGTGGAAGAAACCAATGTAAAGCGGCTCATCTTTTGGCGCTTTCGGCAGGAACACCTGGAAGGAGTGCATCTCAGAGTTATAGTAGTCCTGGCTGTCGCAGGTCATACCGCCAAGCTGAATTTTGCGGTATTCCTTGTTCCAGTGGTTGATGGCCAGCAGTGGCCAGCGCTGGTTCAGTGCCCAGGCATCCGGCAGGTTCGTGATGAACGAGCCATCGATCATGTACCAAAGCTCCTTGTCGTTCTGCAGCTTCTCATCCAGGATAGAGTAGATGTTAGCGGCGCTCTCACCTACGGTAAAGATGCCAAACTCTGTGAAGATGTTCGGCTCCGGCACACCCTCTTCCTTGCAGATTCGCTTGATCGTGCGCAGAATTTCCTCGGTCATGTACTGGTAGTTGTAGTCCGCCTGAATGGAGGTTTTGATCGGGAAGCCACCGCCAATGTCGATGGTGTCCAGCTCCGGGCATACTTTTTTTACTTCGCAGTACTTGTGCACAAAGCGGCTCAGCTCCGACCAGTAATACGAGGTGTCCTTTATACCTGTGTTGATGAAGTAGTGCAGCATCTTGAGCTCAAAACGGTCGTCTGGCTTTATTTGCTGCTCATACAGGTCGATCACGTCGTTGTATCGCACACCCAGTCGGGAGGTATAGAATTCAAACTTCGGCTCTTCGTCCGAAGCCAGGCGTATACCTACTTTAGTCTTCGTGTTCACGTGCTCTTTGTAGTAGTCTATCTCGCCCAGGTGGTCGAGTATCGGCATACAGTTCACAAAGCCGTCGTTGATCAGCTCCGAAATCCACTGGCGGTAACGCTCACGCTTAAAGCCGTTGCAGATGATGTAGGTGTTCTTGTCGATTTTGCCCTTCTTGTGCAGTGCCCGCACGATCTGCATATCGTAACCCGATGAAGTCTCGATATGAATACCGTTTTTGAGAGCTTCCTCCATTACGAAAGAGAAGTGCGAAGCCTTGGTGCAGTAGCAATAGGTATAAGTACCCTGGTAATCCAGTTTCTGAATGGCATCGTTAAAAAGACGCTTTGCCTTCTGAATCTGAGAACTAATTTTGGGCAGGTATGTTAATTTTAAAGGAGTACCATACTGCTTGATCAGGTCCATCAGAGGAATACCGTTGAAGTACAATTCGTTGTTCTCTACAGTGAATTCTTCCGTTGGGAAATCAAACGTTTGGTGTATTAGGTCAGTGTATTTATCCATTATGGTGCTTGTGCTCTTAAGAAAACATGCAATATTGTTCGTTATTTACCATCTTTGCAAAAACTTAGTTCAATTTATATGAATCGTTCATGAAATTGTTCCTATTAGGCTCTTTATAGCCGGAAAATTTTGTGAAAGATGGAAGCTAGCGACGCAGAACATATAGATCTATGAAAAAGATTAAACTTATAGAAGTCAGGTCAGAGTTGGGGGCCGGAACACGCGGGGCGAGCATGGGAGTTGACGCGCTGCGGGTTGCCTGCTGGGATAAGGGCTGCGACTACTTCAAACGTTTCAACTCTATCAGCGTACCCGACCTTAACTATACCCTGTTCGACAGGGATCTGTTCCCGAATGCACACCGCATCGACAGTATCCTGACGGTGCAGAAGAACATTGCCAATGCCGTAGAGCAGACACTGGAGCTGGACATGTTTCCGCTCGTGCTGTCGGGCGATCACTCCAATGCCCACGGCACGATAGCAGGTATAAAATCAGCATACCCTGATAAAACGCTGGGTGTTATCTGGGTAGACGCACACGCCGACATCCACTCGCCGTATACCTCGCCATCGGGCAACGTGCACGGCATGCCGCTGGCCATGGCGCTCAACATCGACAACCTGGAGCGTCAGATAAATGACCCGGCACCAGAAACCGTTTTCTTCTGGAACTCGCTGAAGAAGCTGGGCTATGACGGCCCTAAGCTGAAGCCGGAGCACCTGGTATACATTGTCGTGCGCGATACCGAAGAGCCGGAAGATTACCTGATGACCAAACACGGTATCAAAAACTTTACCTATGCTGAGCTTAGGAAGAAGGGGCCGGAGCAGGTAGCCGCCGAAGCCCTCGGACGCCTGCAGGACTGCGACATCATCTATGTGTCATTTGACGTGGATAGCCTCGATTCGAAATTCTCGAAAGGAACCGGTACCCCGGTAGAGGTGGGCCTGACCGTAGAGGAGGCGAAGCTGCTGAATTACCACCTGTTGCAGGACCCGCGCATTGTGTGCTACGAAATGACCGAGATCAACCCGACGCTAGACACTGAAAACACCATGGCTGAGAACGCTTTCGACATACTCGAGACAGCCACCGACGCCATTTTACACCGAGAATTTAATAAAACAGCTATACATTAATTCACTTAATGCAACTTCAAAACGCCATCAGCCAAAGCATTAGCCAGGCACTTCAGGCTTTGTTTGGCCTTACTGTTGACGCTTCTACTATCGCCCTCCAGCCAACCCGCAAAGAGTTTGCCGGCAGCTTCACGTTCGTAACTTTCCCTTACACCAAGCAGGCCGGCAAAGGCCCTGAGCAGATCGGAGAGGCATTGGGTGCTTACCTGAAAGAGCATGCCACAGAGGTGAAGAACTTCAACGTGGTGAAGGGCTTCCTGAATCTGGAAATAGAGGAGAAGGTATGGGTGCGTCTGTTCCGTGAACTGATGACCAACCCAAGCCACGGGCAGGCAGCAGACTCTGGTAAGAAAGTGATGGTGGAATACTCTTCGCCTAATACGAACAAGCCGTTGCACCTGGGGCACCTTCGCAATAACTTCCTGGGTTACTCCGTGTCGGAGATCATGAAGGCCAACGGACATAACGTGATGAAGGCGAACCTGGTGAACGACCGTGGCATCCACATCTGCAAGTCCATGCTGGCTTACCAGAAAATGGGCAATGGCGAAACCCCGGAGAGCAGCGGCATGAAAGGCGACCACCTGGCTGGCAAATACTATGTGTTGTTCGACAAAGCTTACAAGGAGCAGATCGACGAGCTGGTAGCTGGTGGCATGGACAAGGAAGAGGCGAAGAAGAAGGCGCCGCTGATGCTGGAGGCACAGGCCATGCTGCAGCAGTGGGAGCAAGGCGACGAAGAAGTGGTATCCCTGTGGAAGACCATGAATGGTTGGGTATACGAAGGCTTCGATGCCACTTACCGCAACATCGGCGTTAATTTTGATAAGTTCTATTACGAGTCTGAGACTTATACTTTGGGTAAAGAGCGTGTGGATGAAGGCCTGCAGAAAGGCGTGTTCTTCAAAAAGCCAGACGGCTCGGTATGGGTGGACCTGACCGACGAAGGATTGGACGAGAAGCTCCTGCTCCGTTCTGACGGTACCTCGGTATACATTACCCAAGACCTGGGTACAGCCGAGCTAAAATACAACGACTTCCCGTATGACCAGTCGGTATACGTGGTGGCCGATGAGCAGAACTACCACTTCCAGGTACTGAAGGCTGTGCTGAAGAAGCTCGGCAAGCCATACGCAGAGGTATCTACCACCTGTCTTACGGCATGGTGGACCTGCCATCCGGCAAAATGAAATCAAGGGAAGGTACGGTAGTGGACGCCGATGAGCTGGTAGCCGAGATGATCGACACCGCCCGTCAGCAGACAGAGGAGCTTGGAAAGATCGAAGGCTTTACGCCGGAGGAAGCACAGCAGCTTTACCATACCCTCGCGATGGGCGCCCTGAAGTACTTCCTGCTGAAGGTGGACCCTAAGAAGCGTATGCTCTTCAACCCGCAGGAGTCGATTGACTTCCGTGGCAACACAGGGCCATTTGTGCAGTACACGCACGCTCGAATCTCTGCCATCCTGCGCAAGGCGGGTGAGATGGGCATTGCCGTAGACGCCGCTTCTTTCGGTGACTTCAACAACCTGCACGAAGCAGAGCAGGAGGTGATCGTGCAGCTGGTAAATTATCCGGAGGTGGTGAAAGAAGCCGGCAAGCTTTACGCCCCGTCTGTTATCGCGAACTACGCCTACGAACTGGCCAAAGCCTATAACCGTTTCTACCAGGAGATCTCGATCTTTAACGAAACCGACGAGCAGGCCCGCAACTTCCGCATCGCCCTCTCTGCCATGGTAGCCCGCTTCGTGCGCGAAAGCATGAGCCTGCTAGGTATAGAAGTGCCGGAGCGAATGTAAAGATAAGGGAAGCTAGCTTGGGAAATGTGTCATCCCCCTGCCCCCTTCAAAGGGGGACTTTTCATGGAACATGTACAATCAGCAAAACAAAATTACCCTAAAGAGGTTTTTAGCCAGTATCTATACCTTAAGTAAAGCTAACATGAAGCGCAGCACACAACTTTTGACAGTAGCAATGGTACTAGGTGTATCAGTAGCCTGTACAGGCGGATCATCTAATGCAAACCAAACAAACGATATGGCAACAGAGACCAATCAGACGGCACAAACTAACGGATTCCATTCCTTCAAAATCGAAAGTCTTGACGGGAAAGAGATTGACTTCTCGAAGTTCAAGGGTAAGAAAGTGCTGGTGGTGAACACCGCTTCGGAGTGTGGCTATACCCCACAGTATGCCGACCTGCAGAAGCTCCACGAGACGCATGGCGATAAGGTGGTAATTCTGGGCTTCCCGGCAAACAACTTTGGCGGACAGGAGCCAGGTTCAGAAGAGGAGATTGCGGCTTTCTGCCAGAAGAACTACGGCGTGACTTTCCAGATGATGGAGAAGGTATCCGTGAAAGGCGATGACCAGCACCCGCTTTACCAGTGGCTGGCCAAAAACAGCCCGAACAACGACGAGCCGAGCTGGAACTTCAGCAAGTACCTGATCGACGAAAACGGCAAAGTAGTGGCCTTCTATCCGTCTAAAGTGAAGCCGATGGGAGAGGAGATCCTGGCGGCGATTCAGAAGTAATGACATCAGGTATAGGCACTGATGCTATACCTGATATTTGAGAAAAATACCTTGAACACAACACAACACATTCCGCAGAATCCAGGTCTGGTAAAGGCCTGGATTTCCGCTTTTAGGCCGCGTACGCTGCCACTGGCCTTTTCCTGTATCGGTATGGGGGGCTTTATGGCCGCTGCTTACGGTGCCTTTGATGCCGTAGTGGTGGGCCTCTGCGTACTCACGACGCTCTTCCTGCAGATACTCTCCAACCTGGCTAACGACTATGGCGACTCCATACACGGCGCCGACAGTGAGCACCGGGAAGGACCGAAGCGGGCGGTGCAGGCGGGCCATATCAAAGCCGAGCACATGAAGAAGGGGATGGCCGTGTTCAGCCTGCTGTCGCTGGTGTCGGGTTTGCTGCTGTTGTGGGTGGCTTTCGGTGCCGAAGGCATATACCTGTTCCTGGTCTTTCTTGCTCTTGGACTGGCTTCTATCTGGGCCGCCATTAACTATACAGCTGGCTCCAAACCTTATGGTTATGCCGGCCTGGGCGATATCTTCGTGTTCGTATTCTTCGGCTTGGTGGGTGTGCTGGGTACTTTCTTTTTGCAGGCGCAGTCGCTGCCCATGCTGGTGATTCTGCCGGCCATGGTTTGCGGCTTCTTCTCTACAGCCGTACTCAACGTGAACAACATTCGCGACATCAAATCCGATGTGCTGGCAGGCAAGCGCTCCATCCCTGTGCGTCTGGGACCTGTGCGGGCGCGCATTTATCACCTGGTGCTGCTGGCCGGAGGCGTGCTTAGTGCATTGGCTTACGTACTGCTCAACTTTTATAGCGTGTGGCAGTTTCTGTTTGTGCTGGCTGTACCACTTGTGTTAGTCAATGCCGTGAAGGTATGGCAAAAGCAAACGTCATCAGAACTCGACCCATACCTGAAGCAGATGGCGATTACGACCATGCTGTTTGTGCTGCTTTTTGGGATAGGCCAAGTGGTGGCTTAATCAGTTTTGATCAGTTACTAAAGCAGGTCGCTGCTCTGTATGATTTTTCCGCCGCTGGCCAGCATGTCGGCACGAGCAGCGGCATAGCCTTCCTGACTGATCGGGCGGGTCGCATCTTCAATAAAATACTTTTCAAACCCTTCGCCGAGAGCATCTTTGGCGGAGTAGTACACGCAGTAGTCGGCGGCAAGCCCTGCCAGGTATACCTGAGTCACACCTTTGCCACGCAGGTAGTCCGCTAAGCCAGTTGATTTTAGACGACCATTGTCATAAAAGCCACTGTAGCTGTCGATCTCCGGGTTGGTGCCTTTTCTGAAAATAGCTTCAATTTTTCTGGTCTCGAGGGCAGGGGCGAGGTCGGCTCCGGAGGTGTTTTGCAGACAGTGGTCAGGCCAGAGCACCTGTGGCAGACCGAGTAGTTCGGTCGTTTCGAACGGGCTTTTTCCTTCGTGGTTGGAGGCAAAACTCTTGTGGTCGGCCGGGTGCCAGTCCTGTGTCGCCACCACCAGGTCAAACTGCTCCTGTAGTTGGTTCACGATAGGGATGATCAGATCACCTTCCGGAACTGCGAGTGCGCCGCCAGGTAAGAAGTCGTTTTGTATGTCGATGAGCAATAATGCTTTCATGGGTATAAGCTAGGTATAAGTATAGGTGCAAGCCAGTCTGATATGCTAAGTTAAGCATTGCTTGCCTAAATCGTATCAGGTTACCCCGCTGTTCATGGCCTTGCCTGATACCACTATAAGGTTCTCAATATAATAGTAAAGTTAATGCTTTAATCCAGCCCGTCCGTCAGGTTGGCCAGCGGAGGCTTGTGGTCTTCCTGGTATATTTCGAAGTAAACTGTGTCGCCGATCGACTCCACCACATTCGCCTGCTTGATCACGTCCTGGTAGGTGTCATAACAGTTCAGTGCCTTCTTCATGATTTCTATGTCCTCGGGTCGCAGCTTCACTTCGCAGTCGATCAGGTCGGGCCTGCTGTGCTTCATCAGGAATTTGCCGGATTGCAGCGGCTGTTCTGTTTTGTTTGGCAGCGTCAGGAAAGCCAGCCTTTTCAGGTAATCAGAGCCGCCCTCTTTCATCTCCAGGAATACCCGCTTAACGACAGCGTGCATCACGAGGTGATCATGAAAGCCGCTTACCCCATGCACCGGGTAGGATACGATGACCTGCGGCTCTATCTGCCGGATGTGCGCCTTTACCACCTTCTCAATCTCACGTGGGTCCATCTCGGCCAGTTTGCTGTCGGGCAGGTCGAGCACCGTCATGCCTGTCAGGCCGAGCACCCGCTCCACGGCCAGCATTTCCTTGTACCTGACATCGCCCATCTCTTCCACGCTCAGGCCCAGTTCATGCCGCACCTTGGTGGCACCGCCCCTGGTGAGGGTGAACAGGTATACCTGGTGCCCTTGCTCCAGTTGCTGCCACATAACAGGGGCCGGACCGAAGGATTCATCATCGGGATGCGGGAAGATATAGAGAATGCGCATGATGGGGGTTTTGGTTTAAGTGTTTGGATGCTCACTTAAACGGAGAAAAGCGCCGGATCGGTTTGCAGGATATAGGCAAATCGGGTTTAGCAGGATGTCCTACAGGCTACAATGGTTTGGGTTGGAGCTATTTGGCTTGTTAAACTTGAAACTCCCCCTTTCAATTCTGATAAATTCCTCAGGGTTTTGTTCATGAAAGAGAATGCCTTCGAAGCTTCCTTTTATGGACTGAAGTGCGACATAGCCTGGCAGCGGCAATATTTCATCTACCCTTACCTGAAAAGAATTAGGTGTATTCACATACCTGGTAGAAGTGCCATCGGCGTGCGTGATCAGGTAATAAGCATAGGAGTCGAAAATTTCCTGATAAGTGCCGGTCGTATGGTAAGTGCCCTTTTTATGTACTCCTGTAATTTGGATCTCAAGCAGGTCATCTGCTTGCATGTCACTCTTGCCGGAGTTGCTGTGCGCTGTGATTGTAAAAGCTGGTGAGGAAATGTCATTTACCGTATGAACTGACCAGGCGCCGTTAAACCTGCTTCTGCATTTATCGCCATCAATTGCTGTCGGCTGCCAGCTCTGACCATCAAGCTCCAAAGCAAGTTCATTAACCACAATAGGTTCTTCGGGACCAGGATCCTTCTTCTCACAGCCGGAAAATAGAAACAGCGCCAGGCACAGGAAAGCAAGCGCTTTGTTCTTCTGAATAGCTATTGACTGCATCTGTACTTATTTAACAGTGTGGGGTTAAGTTGTTTACTTGACTAGCCTGCTTTTGTTGTAACTCTGTGTTATTCCTTTATTTGATTGAGAAGAAAGCTATTATTCACCTTTTTTCAACCCGCTCAGGATAGGAGAGTAAAGTTGTCTCACAGCTAATTTCCAATTCCCCTTCTCGTCTTTTTCATTCAGAATCGGTGCTCCTTTGTTTACTTCTCGCACAATTCCGTTTCTGTCCACAAAGATATTTGGTTTTCAGAGCAGTCTCTTTTGCTTCTGTTCAGAGAAAGGCTTTTTAAGTTAGACCAGGAGCCACCTCGCTGAGCGGCTCCCGGAGCTAACCTAACAAAATTTTAATTCGCACCGCCCCCGCCTGACTGCTCTCCGGCTTTCACATCGTCATTTTTGATGCCACGCTTCTTGCGGGCAATGTCTCCCTTCAGTTTGCCGAAGCGGTAGTTGAAAGCAACGCTGTAGCGGCGCATTACATTGAAATTCTCTTGGCGCTGCGTGAACTGCGGATCATTGATCTCGTTCAGGAAGCGACGGTTCTTCTGGAACGGGCTGTTCACTGAGAAGCTGAGGGTCGCTTTATTGTCTTTCAGGAACTGCTTGCTTACCGAAAGGCTATTCCAGATATACCCGGCTGAGCGGCCCTGCAACAAAATGCGTGACGAATAATAGCCAATGTTGCCGCTTGCCCGCCAGCCCTTGTCGAAGCGGTAGCTCGAGTAACCAAACACATTGTAAGTAAAGCCCTCGTTGTTCTGTGGCACGCCGTCGATGACGCTGGTCAGCTTCACGTAGTTGGTAGTGGAGTTCAGATTGATGCTCAGCTTTTTGAACAGTGTGGTGTTGCCGCTCAGGGAAAAGCCGTAAGTCTGGTTGCGGCCTATGTTGCCATAGGTAGTACGGGCAACGGTGTCAGATCCAAGCGTGGTATAGCTCTGGATGGAGTTGTTCGTGAAGTTATGGAAGATGCTTGCATTTACAGATGTCCCCTTCACGAATGTGTTATAAGCCAGGTTGAACACATTGTTTGTGGCAGGATCGAGTTTCGGATTACCAAAGCTGATGTTGCGCGGGTCGATCTGATTTACATACGGGTTGAGGTAGTAAAGACTCGGACGCTCGATGCGCTGTGTATAGGACAAACGCATGGTGCTGGCACCTTTCAACTTGCGCGACAACGTAATGTTCGGGATCAGGTTGAAGTAGTCCGGAGTAGCCACTGTTCCCGATGACTTAAAGTTCGCGTCGATTTTAGTCTCTTCCAGACGTGCACCGGTTTTCAGACCCCAATCGCCTTTTTTGAGGCTGAGAGAGGTATAGGCCGCATAAATATCCTGGCGGTAGTCGAAACTGTTGGTCAGGTTCTCATCGATCACGAAATTGCCTGTTTCGGGGTTTTGGTTGCTGTAGAAATAATCGCTGCTGTTCAGTCGTAAGATTGTTTTCACACCAAACTCGAGGGTATGCTTTTTGATCGGCTGCACATAATCAGCCTGCATGGTGTGTTCTACTGAACTGCCGTCATTGTCCGTCTGGCTTACCTGGCCATTGAAGTTGAGCACTGGGTCCAGTATGAAGTCTGAGCCGCTGCCATTGCCGCTGTTACTTAGCCTGTAAGAAAGGGTGAACAGCTGATCTTTGTTTTTCTTGAAGGTGCGCTGGTAGTCAGCACCAAAGTCGCTGCCTCTCCAGGTAAAGTTGCCATTGTTCAAACGTGTGTAAGCCTGGGTCAGTGCCCCTGTGGAGTTAAACAGATCGAACACGCTGCGCCAGTGTGTTATTACCGTTGTTCATGTTCATGCTGAAGTTGGCCGTGAACAGGTTTAGGGTGTCCATTTCGTAGCTGAACTCACCGCTCGCATACTGATAGGTGTTATCGTTTCGGCTTTCTCCAATCTGCTGCAGCACCGTCTGGCGTATGTTGTCTTCACGGTACAGGTTGTTGCTGTTAGGTGGGCTGTAATAGGAGCCGGTACCAAAATAGCCTGAAAAACCCGCCTTGCCAACTTTGGCTGTCAGGTAGCCGCCAAAGTTGCTTCCTCTTGGGGTGGATACCTGCGCATTCACAGAGCCATTGTAGCCGCCAATGTTCTTTTTATGTGTGATGATGTTGATGATGCCGCCCACGCCTTCGGCTTCGTATTTGGATGGTGGGTTGGTGATCACTTCAATGCTTTTGATGGTACTGGCTGGCATACTACGGAATACGTCTTTCGGGCTGCGTACAAACAGTGATGAGGTTTTGCCATTGACAAGTACCCGGTAGTTGCTGTTGCCATTCAGTTTGATGTTGTCCTCAGCATCCAGGCTCAATAGCGGCACCTTGCGGAGCATGTCCAGGGCTGTCATGGTCTGGCTTTCGGGGTCGGCATCTACGTTGTAGGTGAGCTTGTCGATGTCCTGCTCCACCAGCAGCTTCTCCGTCACGATCTGCACTTCCTTTAGTTGTTTGGCCGATGAAACCAAGGGCAACCTGCCCAGGTCGATGGTTGTGCCGGTAAAAGCCGGAAGAGGCAGCACTTTTGTTTTGTAGCCTACATATGAGAGCACCAATTGGTATTGCTTCAACTCAAGGCCCGTCAGCTCAAAGGAGCCATTGTCTTTCGTAAAAGTGCTTTTGATTGTCTGGTTCTTTCCTGCTTCCTGTATCACTACCGTGACGTAGTCCAGAGAGGCCTGTGTTGCAGAGTCAGCTACGATGCCTTTGATGGTGCCTGTCGGTGCCGGTAACTGAGCAAAAGCCGGGCATGCCAGGCACCAGAGGAGTGCCAGCAGTAAAGTTTGTTTCATATAGAGTTAAAAATGGTTAGAATAACGCTGGCAGCCTTTGGTTGCGAAGCCAAAGTTCCTCACTTCACATGAACCGGGGGCTTAACCGAGCATACATGCAGAGGAGCGTAAGTTGTAACGAGTAGAAAGGTATTAAATAATATATATTATTCTGTAAATATTATATAAACGCACGTTTTCTCTAGATGAAAAGGCGTTTTGACCTATAAAATTAGTTATTGGGTAAAATAAAGTGTGGGAGATGGGAGCATGTCATGTATAACCGATGTTAAACAGAAAGGGCCTCTCCGGTAGGAAAGGCCCTTTCTGTTTAGTTATTGTCCTGTGAAAATGGCGGCTTGCTGTTCTGCGGATTAGAATCGCTCGGCTTGTTGCGGTTGCGGTTGCGATTCCTGTTCCTGTTGCGGTTTGGTTTCTGGCCGCCTTCCTGCCCTTCTGTCTTTGGAGTGCCTTGCTCACCTCTTGGCTGCGGGTTGGCTGCCTTTATCGGTCTGTTGTTGCCTTCGTTGCGTGGGGCTGAGCCTTCCGGCTTCGGCCCTCTGCGGCGATTGCGGTCTCTGCCACCGCCTTCGCCTGAACGCGGGCTACCGCCTGGTCTTCCTCCACCTGTTCTTGCGCCGCCTTTTCCGCCACGGCCACGGCCCATGTCACGGCGCGTCGGGTCGAATACCGGAGCAGGGCCAAAGCCCTCCGGAAGCGGAAGTTTAGGAAGGTCGCGCTCAATGAGTTGCTCAACCTTGCGTACACGGTACATGTCGTTCTCGTTCACGAACGTGATGGCCATACCTGTAGAGGCGGCCCGGGCTGTACGGCCCACACGGTGCACATAGTCTTCAGCATCCTGCGGCATGTCAAAATTCACCACATGGCTCAGGCTATCGATGTCTATACCTCTGGATAGGATATCCGTAGCCACCAGAATCTGGTACTTACGATTCTTGAACCCCTGCAGCGCTTTTTCACGCTCCTCCTGTGTCAGGTCGGACATAATGCCCTCGGCTTCAAAACCCATCTTGCGCAGCGAGCGCACAATTTGATTTACGTTTGACTTGCGGGAGGTGAAGATGATCATGTTCTGCACTTCCAACTCCCGGATCAGGTGCTCCAGCAAAGGCAATTTCTGATTGTCGTAAGTCAGGTAAAGGCGCTGGTCAATCCCTTCGGCCGGCTTGGATATGGCCAGGTTAATCTCTTCAGGCTGCTGCAGGATCTGCTGCGACAGGTCACGGATCTTCTTCGGCATGGTAGCTGAGAAGAGGAGTGTCTGGCGTTCGGCAGGCAATGCACGCACGATTTTCAGGATGTCATCCATAAAACCCATGTCCAGCATCTTGTCAGCCTCGTCGAGTACCAGGTACTTCAGCTGGTCCAGTTTCACGTAGCCCAGGGCCATATGCGACATCAGACGTCCTGGCGTGGCTATGATAATATCGGCTCCACCGGTGAGGGCGCGCTTTTGTTGCTCCCACTCGTCGCCTTTGCTGCCACCGTAGATGGCAATAGAACTAACCGGGGCAAAATAGCCCAGGCCTTCTACCTGTTCATCAATCTGCTTCGCCAGTTCGCGGGTAGGAACCAATATAAGGGTGCTGGTGAAATCATAATTAGCGTGCGAAATGCGATCAATCAGCGGTAGCAGGTAAGCGGCAGTCTTGCCAGTACCTGTCTGAGCGCAGGCGATAATATCCTTCTGCTCTAGTATAAGCGGGATGGCTTGCTGTTGTACCGGGGTCGGGGTGTTGTATCCCATCGACTCAATGCCGGTGATTACATCATCGTGTAAGTTAAATGAACGAAAATCCAAAGTTATCTCCTTAAAATTATTTTTATGGCCTAGCGGCCTTTAAACCGCGATAATTGTGGTAAAGATAAGATTTTTAT
>NZ_AKIS01000044.1:0-34386 GCF_000277005.1 Pontibacter sp. BAB1700
TCTGTTGGTAGGTGGGGTAAAGTCCTGGGCCGGAAAGATACCAGTGGGCAACACAGGCGGAGCCAATGTTCCGCCCCTCAGGCCAATGCCAATCCCGAATGACTTAAAGCGAATCATAGAATCTGCTGTTAACCATTAGAATATTATGAATAAGAGCAATAGTACATCAAAAAGCATAGAAGAGGATTTTAAACCATTGGAGATTACCTCTCCCAGAACTGCGGAGGCTCCTGGACCCAATGTCGGTGCGGAATGCTGCGCTGCGGATGGCAAGACCAAGCAGGCTGGTGCTATGGAGCATGAGCATGCCGAGGAGGAGGCAAAGTCCTCCTACATTCCAACGGCCATCAGCCTTGTGCTGCTGCTGGGAGGCATTCTGCTGGATTACCTCGACACACCTTGGTTCTACGGATATGTGCGGCTCGTAACCTATGGCATAGCCTACGTGCTGGTTGGCTGGCGCGTAGTATGGCATGCCATCAAGAGCCTTAGGAGCAGCTTCTTCAACGAGTTCTTCCTGATGAGCATGGCCACCCTGGGAGCCTTCTACATAGGGGAATACGCCGAGGGCGTGGCCGTGATGCTGTTCTATGTGATTGGAGAGCATTTTCAGGAGGCGGCCGTGCTGCGCTCCCGGCGTTCAATCAAGGCGCTCATCGACAACAGGCCCGACGAGGTGGGGCTGGTTACCGGGAAAGGCATCGTCACAGTGAAGGCGAAAGAGGTGCAGATGGGCGATGTGGTGCAGGTGAAGGCCGGTGAGAAAGTGGCGCTGGACGGGGAACTGCTCACCGAAAAGTCTGCATTCAACACAGCCGCACTGACAGGCGAGTCAAAACCTGACACGAAAAAGCAAGGCGAGACGGTATTGGCAGGTATGATTAACCTGGACCGCGTTATTGAACTGAGGGTCACCTCTGCGTATGATAACAGCGCCCTTTCAAAAATACTTAAGCTGGTAGAGGAAGCAGGCAGCCGGAAGGCCAAGACGCAGCAGTTCATCACCAAGTTTGCCAAGGTATACACGCCCATCGTGTTCTTCCTCGCCATTGGCCTTGTCTTTATTCCTTATTTCTTTGTGGAGAGCTATGACTTCAACCAGTGGCTCTACCGGGCGCTGATATTTCTGGTAATCTCCTGCCCTTGCGCCCTGGTTATCTCCATCCCGCTCGGCTATTTCGGTGGCATCGGGGCAGCCTCACGCAACGGACTCCTATTCAAGGGGTCTAACTTCTTGGACCTGATGACGCAGGTAGACACGGTGGTGATGGATAAAACGGGTACGCTGACCGAAGGTGTGTTCCAGGTGCAGCGGGTGGAGACGGTACTACCCAAGAAAGAGTGGTTCCTGTCGGCTGTGGCTGCGCTGGAGAGCAAGTCCACGCACCCTATCGCACAGGCCATTGTCTTGGAGGCGGGGCAGGCGTACCAGCAGCACGAGGTCAGTGAGGTGGAGGAAATCTCGGGCCACGGTCTAAAAGGGAGTGTTGACGGCAAGCTTCTACTGGTTGGTAATGCCAGGCTTCTGGATAAGTACAATGTGCCGTATGACCCTAGCCTGAAGGAAATTGTGGAGACGATAGTGATAGTGGCCGTGGACGGCACCTACGCAGGCTACATCACCATCGCAGACAAGACAAAGGAAGACGCACCGCTCGCCGTAAAGAGAATGCGGGAGCTGGGGGTGAAAAGGCTGGTGATGCTCTCCGGGGATAAGGACTCCATCGTCCAGGAAGTGGCAGCCGAGCTGAAGTTGGACGCGGCCTATGGCGGACTGCTCCCGCAGGACAAGGTGAGCCATGTGGAGAAACTGAAGGCTGAAGGCAGAACGGTAGCCTTCGTGGGCGATGGCATCAACGATGCGCCCGTGATTACGCTCGCCGACGTGGGCATGGCCATGGGTGGCCTTGGTTCAGACGCGGCCATTGAGACGGCGGACGTGGTGATTCAGATGGACAATCCCGCCAGAATCGCTACCGCCATTAACATCGGGAAAAAGACAAAGCAGGTCGTCTGGCAGAACATTGCCTTGGCATTCGGGGTGAAGGCCATCGTGCTGATTCTGGGGGCCGGAGGGTTGGCCACCATGTGGGAGGCTGTCTTTGCCGACGTGGGCGTAGCCTTTCTGGCTATTCTGAATGCCGTGCGTATTCAGCGAATGCATTTTGACTAATCCAGCATGTGGTCCCTTAGCAGAGACCAGCTTTTTGCGGGTGTAGCCAGTGCAAGAGAAAGGTTTTAGAATGCGAAAATTAGCAACAGCCTGCCCTGCGATTAGCATCAACGTTGCCAATGCCCAACATGACCGACCGGTATAGGTATAGGCGGCATCCTGGTAGGGTATAGAATTGTTTTGTTAGATTTGCAGGGCAACGCCGCCTGCCACTCATGTGGCTTGATAGTATCATAAGATTATTGATAGCGAATGAGCCTGCTCAACAAACTCCACACCCTCATTATACTAGCAGCGGTTTTGCTTGGACTGCTCCTTGCGCAAGTGCCATTCGTTGCTGCGCACGCAGCAACGTTCATCATACCGTTCCTGATGCTGATGCTCTATGGCTTGTTCCTGGCAATGCCACTGCAAGGGCTAAAACAGGGCTTCATGCACAGAAAGTTTGTGACTATAAGCCTTCTATCAACTTCGTGTGGACACCGCTGCTGGCGTACCTCTTAGGTTATGTGTTCCTGTCACACCAGCATGCGCTTTGGATTGGGTTCGTCATGCTTATGGTGACACCCTGCACGGACTGATATATCATCTTCACCGGCATTGCGAAAGGCAACGCGGTGCTCTCGGCTTCCATCCTTCCACTCAACTTGTTGCTGCAGGTAATCTTGCTGCCCGTTTACCTGCTGTTGTTCTTCAACCAGACAGGCATGTTGCCGGTTGGTGCTTTGCTTGAAAGCATCGTACTGGTAATTGCCGTGCCCTTTGTATTTGCCCATGCAACAAGGCTTCTCATGCTCCGGTCAGGCAAACAGGGACTTTTCGAGGAACAGCTCCTCCCGACATTTGAGTCAGCCCAAATCTTTTTCTTGGGATTCGCCATCATGGCGATGTTCGCCTCCGAGGGAGGTGTGCTGGTAAACAACCTAGAGGTAGTGTATGTCATGCTGGTCCCTTTGCTGCTCTTCTTTGCCATCAACTTCATCATTGGTCGACTCGGCAGCCACTGGGCGAGGCTCAATTACGGAGACGGAGCGAGCCTGAGCCTTACCACCCTGGCCAGAAACTCACCCGTAGCGCTAGCGATAGCCGTTGCAGCTTTCCCGGATACACCGCTCATAGCGTTGGCGCTGGTAATTGGTCCTCTGATAGAGCTTCCCATCTTGGCCATAGCCTCTCATATCCTGCTGCGTGCAAAGGGAAGGCTGCTTAACTAACAAATCAAGTGGCAAGAGTAGTGTCAGCGTATTTATTTTACTGTACCCGCAAAATGCCCGGGAGGCGGTACTCATAGTACTGCCTTCCGGGCAAACAACAAATGTGAGATAGTTTTTAATGACTACAACTGGCCTTGCAGAGCCTCCCGCAACTTCTTCTGGTTCGGAATGTACTGATACTTCTCCCGAAACTCGTCATCGACTATGAGAGTACGCCCTAGCACCTCCTCGTACTTTCGGCAGAAGTCTTCCTCCAATACAAACTTGGCTATCCCGGGTAATTCGAATGCCCTCAGATAGCCACCACGTTTATGGGTCCAGTTGTTGACTGTGGGCTTGGTTACACCAAGAATGTCAGCGATGGTCTGAATTTTATAGACTGGCTGTTCAAAATTAATGGCCCTACCTTTATTCTTCTTTATTGCCAGCAACCTCTCAGTTATCACTCTGTCAGTTATTCGAAAGAGCTTATCGAGTCCTTTCTGAATGAGCTTTAACTCCTCCTCATCTGAATGCTTACCACTTCTGAGTACCAGCCGTTGGTCTGCCCAATCGCTCATCATCCATTCTACCTCCTTCAACTCAGCGTCTGTGGCCTCTGCGCACACGGTAAGTAAATGCGAGTATGGCCGTAAACTTCCTTCGAAGGCTCTGAGGATTCTACCAACTTGGCGTTCACGAACCTCTTTGTTATCTATTTCAGTTAAATATCCCATATCTACTACATAAGAGCTTTAGACCACGCTTCAACACTTTTATTGGCTGTTACCTGCTCTGATATTCTCACATACTTTTCGAAGTCCGTACTATTGAAACTGTGACCACTTATTGTTTTTACCTCGGTCGGAGTCATTCCTAGCATGAGAAGGTTAGTTATTCCGCTGCGTCTCATACAGTGACTACTGATGAACTTCTCCTTGGGAACGTACTCAACAACCTGCTTACCACGCTTCCACCGAACCCGCTTAAAGTCCTTCTCCCAGTCGTTACCTACTATATTTAGCTCGTTGGATTGTTTTAGCTCTTTCAGGTGCGATTTGAACGCAGCCGCTAAATCTTTTAGGTTCTCATTGAACTTCACACTGCTGATTGGTGGAAGTAACGTCCTGTATTTCTTCCTGTACCGCTTGATAATTTCTACTCCTATTGGGTTCAGCCTTACTGTGAGATTTTTCTGGGTCTTACCCACCAACGTGTTAATATAATGCTCATCACCTATTACCAGCAAATCATTATCGGTTAAACTCAGCAGGTCCTCTACCCGGAGACATGTGAAGGCTCCTATTAGAAAAATATCCCTTGTCCGGGTCAGCTTATCGCTCTCAATCTGCATGTTGTGTAGTATCCTGATTTCATCAGCATACATGACCAGTATTTCGATTTTCTCTTTCCACACCTTCCAGTTCTTCATATTGATTGGGCTATTTATGATGCCCCTGTCAAAGCACCAGTTCAGCATGGTGTTTATAATCTTTACTGCCTTTCCGGTGTGATTATCAAAGCTTTTTAAGGTCCGTCCAGTAGTACTCGCAGAGCGCATGATAGAACTTGTCATTGATATCTTCCCAGTTAAGGCTATAGACCTTGTTGAATTTATGAAGGTTGGCCAACGTGGACTTATAGGACTTTATAGTATTCTTTGCATACCGCTTGTTATCCCGGGTCAATTTTACTCCTGACTCACAATCATCAATAAATTTTTGGAAAGCCTCCAAAAAAGTGAGAGGCCTTGACACTACCGGTGCGGACGGCAGCACCCCCTTCTTTATGTATACGGTAAGCTGCTTAGCAGTTAAGTCAGGGTAATTGTCTAACGCTGCTTGTACCTTCTTCAAGGTATCCTTGATGTGATTGTTCTTGCCTTCGATGTCGGACAAGCCGCAAGTCTTGTTTAGAAGACCGTTTGCGTTAAGTTTGTCCACCCTGAATCCACATGGTATACGGACATGTTCACGGAATCTGGACGCATAAATGTACACACTGCCTTTGTAGATGATGCTCTTTGCTAACATTGCTCTTAGAGGTTAATGGCGTCTGTTCACCACAGAATTCACCACATATTTGTAAATTTCACCACAATATTGGAAAGAAGCAATATTTTGTAAAGTCTGAAAAATGTATTCCTAGTCGAGTAGCAGATATTTTCACATTTTTGTAAAGCATACTGTATAGTTCGTGGTGGTCCCTTCGCGACCACCGAAAAGGCCTCTCAGAGAAATCTGAGAGGCCTTTTTCTTTTATGCCGTA
Source organism: Pontibacter sp. BAB1700 (assembly GCF_000277005.1). Taxonomy (NCBI): domain Bacteria; kingdom Pseudomonadati; phylum Bacteroidota; class Cytophagia; order Cytophagales; family Hymenobacteraceae; genus Pontibacter; species Pontibacter sp. BAB1700. The sequence continues at coordinate 5,635 of NZ_AKIS01000044.1, forward strand.
CCGTAGCAGGTACAAGTTGATTCTTTTCTGTTTGCAAGTCTTTCTGCCAGCAAATTTTCTAAGCAGCCATACCCTCAGGCAACGGAAACTTCTGCTTTAACTGCTCTAGCTCGCTCATGACTTTTCCGCTTACTTTAAAACGTACATGGTCTTCATAGAGCTCATCCCAATGCACGAATATCTGCCAGGTCTGACTACCACTAAAATTCTGAATCTCAGCCTCCGTCATATCACGCACAAAAAATGCATCCAGCGTAACGTCCTCTTCACGCATGGGCACGTGAATATAGGTGCGATCACAGTTCAGAATTTGGATGAGTTCGGCAGGTCGCTCATCGCTGGCAGGCATGTAAAAGTAGGCTACCTGATGGAGCTTTTTAAAGCCGGAGGGATGTGGGTAAGGGTGTGGATACATAATCTGGTCTTAAGCCAATGATCGCGCAATATCCCGGACAGCCATGCACGACGAATATAACTTTACACAAAGCACACCGGAATATCAGTGTATACCCTACTTCTTTACCTTCTGTTTAGCTAAAACGCATATTCTCAAAACTATACAATAAGATATATTTTAAGTTCCCTATTCAGGCTATACTTCTGATCTGTAGCCTTTCTGCAGAATTATGATTAATTTTGCAGTATCAATTATCTTTTAATTTTAAAGCCGATAATCATGGGAATGTATCCTGAATATATGGTCGCCCCGATCCGCGAAGACCTGACCTCTGCAGGCTTCGAACAGCTGATGACCGCAGAAGAAGTAGAGCAGGTGCTTTCGTCAAAAGAAGGTACTGTGCTGGTTGCTGTGAACTCAGTGTGTGGCTGTGCCGCTTCTAAAGCGCGCCCTGCCCTTAAAATGGCTGTTGCCTCCTCTGAGAAGCGCCCAACTAAAATGATCACTGTATTTGCAGGTATGGAGCAGGACGCTGTGGCCAAAGCACGTGAGTTTATGCTGCCGTACCCACCCTCTTCTCCTTCTATCGCCCTGTTCAAAGACGGCGAACTGGTGCACATGATCGAGCGCTACCACATTGAAGGTAACGAGCTTAACCGCATTGTAGACAACCTGCAGGGCGCTTTCGAGGCTTACTGCTAAGCTCTCCAAGATTACCTCAACAAAAAGGCCGGTGTTTATCGAAACACCGGCCTTTGTTTTTATCAGGTATAGCCAGCCTAGTGCATAGGCTGCTTTGCTAAATCAAATCCTATATCACGGCGATAATAGCGGTCAGTCCAGTTAATCGCTTCAGCTGCCTTGTTGGCTTTTGCGAGCGCTTCTTCCATGGTGTTGCCCAGGCCAGTTACCGCAATCACACGGCCGCCGTTGTTCACGATCTTATCATCTACACGCTTCGTGCCGGCGTGGAACACCAAAGTGTCGGAATCTACCTGCCCCAAGCCTGAGATCTCCTTGCCTTTGTCAAAGCCTTCCGGATAACCACCCGATACCAGGAATACAGTGGCGGCAGTACGCGGATCTATTTCCAGTTTAAAATTACCTAGTTTGTGATCGTGCAAAGCCAGGAACAGCTCAAAGAGATCTGACTTGATGCGCGGCAGAATAGCCTCTGTTTCCGGGTCGCCCAGTCGCACGTTGTACTCGATCACGTAAGGGTCGCCGTTCACGTTCATCAGGCCGATGAACAGGAAGCCGGTATAATCCAGGTTATCGGCTTGCATACCGCGGATAGTTGGTTCGATCACACGGTCGCGTATCTTTCTGCATGAAAGTTTCATCGGCAAACGGTACAGGTGAAATTGCGCCCATACCTCCTGTATTCAGCCCGGCATCGCCTTCGCCTATGCGCTTGTAGTCTTTTGCCTCCGGAAGTAGCACATACTCCTTGCCGTCCGTCAAAATAAACACCGACACCTCTATACCTTGTAGGTACTCCTCGATCACCACTTTACTGCCTGCCTTGCCGAACTTATGGTTACGCAGCATAGCCTCCAGGCTGTCAATCGCTTCTTCAAAAGTTTGTGCGATGATCACACCTTTTCCAGCCGCCAGACCGTCAGCCTTAAGCACCACAGGGTAGCTGTGCGTACGCAGGTATTCCACGGCATCGCGGTAATTTGCCTCTGTAAAGGTCTCGTAGCGTGCTGTCGGGATATTGTTCTTCTGCAGAAAGGCCTTACAGAAATCTTTGCTGCCCTCCAGCATGGCACCCAGTTTCTTAGGGCCCACCACCAGCACATCGCGCAGGAAATCCTTCTCCTGAAAGTAGTCATGTATGCCTTCTACCAGGGTATTTTCCGGTCCAACTACTACCATCATGATGTTGAAGTCCGTCACAAACTTGGCCACTTCATCGAAGTTGTGAATATCGATAGCGCAGCTGGTGTGAAACTCGTCCGTGCCCGCGTTTCCGGGTGCAACAAATATCTGCTCGGCGTATGGGCTCTGGCTCAGTTTCCAGGCAAGTGCATGTTCTCTTGCGCCAGATCCTATAATCAATACGTTCATAGTCTAATTGCTAGTTGCTGGTTATTAATTGCTGCTCTCAGCATTACCAAAAGCATTGTTGCGAAGTTATAAATTTATAATGCGCAGTGCAGCACAATTCAACGTTTTTACTTTTACCGACTGTGCGTATACATTTCTAAAAACGAAAAGACCGCTGTAAAATACAACGGTCTCTCCACATTAATATTCTTATTGCTAATCCGGATCAAACAATCAGCAAGTAACAATCAACAATTTAGTTAGCATATTCCGACAGGAACTTGATGCGCATCAGGCGTACATCCTCTTCGCTGTAATCGTCTGTGCCAAGCTCCTTGAGCGCCACCGCAATATTATCGGTGCTGGCGTTCATAAAGTAGTCATAGATCTCGTCCTGGCGCTCATCATCCAGAATATTGTCGATGTAATAGTTCAGGTTCAGCTTTGTGCCTGAATAGCAAATGTGCTCTATCTCCTCGATTAGCTCCTGCATGGTCAGGTCTTTGGAAGAGGCGATCTCCTCCAGATCCACTTTCTTGTCTATCTGCTGGATGATATAGATCTTGATCTTCGACTTGTTCACGGTGGTCTTCACCACTACGTCGGCAGCCGTCACTATATCGTTATCCTCTACATACTTGGTGATCATGTCCAGGAACGGCTTACCGAACTTCTGCACCTTGCCCATACCTACGCCCGCAATGTGCGCCAGGTCCTCTTTGGTGGTTGGGTACACGGTCGCCATCTCTTTAATGGATGGGTCCTGGAACAGCACGTACGGCGGCAGACCTTTCTCTTTTGCCAGCTTCTTGCGCAGGTTCTTCAGCATGTCGAACAGCACTTCGTCGTGCCCGGCTGAGGCTTGTGTCTCCTCTTTCTCTTCGTCTGCCTTTACCTCCTGCTCATAATCATGATCTTTGGTCAGCTGGATCGGGTGCGGATTTGAGATAAAGTTCAGGCCCTTTTGCGTGAGCTTTACAATACCAAACTGCTCGATGTCCTTCTCCAGGTACTCTGACAGCAACACCTGGCGCAGCACAGAGCTCCAGAATTGTGCGTCGTGCTCTTTGCCCGCGCCAAACACTTCCAGTTGATCGTGCTCGTAGCTCGTCACGTGCTGGTTGCGCAGGCCTGTGAGCACTGCTGTGTTATGATCGATGCTAAAGCGCTCTCCCGTCTGCTGTATCGTCTTCAGGGCCAGAAGCACTTCATTCTGTGCCTCAAAGCGTTCCTTCGGATGCAGACAGTTGTCGCAGAAGCCACAGTCTTTTTCGTAAGCCTCTCCAAAGTAATGCAGCAATTGCTTACGGCGGCACACGGCTGAGTCGGCGTAAGCGGCCATCTCCTGAAGTAAAAGCTTGGAGTTGTCGCGCTCCGTTACCGGCTTGTCTTTGTTGAATTTCTCCAGCTTGATGATGTCATCGTAGCTATAGAACATGATGCAGTTACCTTCCAGACCGTCACGACCCGCACGGCCTGTCTCCTGGTAGTAGCCTTCAATGGATTTCGGCGTGTCGTAGTGGATCACAAAACGCACATCCGGTTTGTCGATGCCCATACCAAAGGCGATGGTCGCCACGATCACGTCGGCCTCCTCATTCAGAAAAGCATCCTGGTTGGCCATGCGTATGTTGGAGTCTAGGCCGGCATGGTAAGGCAGAGCTTTGATATCATTCACGCGAAGCAGTTCCGCGATCTCTTCTACTTTCTTGCGACTCAGGCAGTATATCACACCACTTTTGCCTTTGTGCTTCTTTACGTACTGTATAACCTGCTTCTTGGTGTTGTGCTTGGGACGCACCTCGTAGTACAGGTTCGTACGGTTAAATGACGATTTGAACACCGAGGCCTCGTCCATCTGCAGGTTGCGCTGAATGTCGAGCTGTACCTTAGGAGTAGCCGTAGCGGTCAGGGCGATGATCGGCAGGTTGCCGATCTGGTCGATGATGCCCCTGATGCGACGGTACTCCGGACGGAAGTCGTGTCCCCACTCAGAGATACAATGGGCCTCATCTATGGCTACAAAGGAGATATTAGATGCACGCAGAAACTCAACCGTTTCTTCTTTGGTCAGTGATTCCGGCGCTACATAGAGCAGCTTCACTTCACCGGCCAGGGTTTCCTTCTTCACTTTGTTGATCTCCGACTTAGAAAGCGTGGAGTTCAGGAAATGGGCATTCACCCCGAAAGCGTTCAGTTGATCCACCTGATTTTTCATCAGGGCGATCAGCGGCGAAATAACGATGGCAGTTCCCGGCAGCGATAGGGCAGGCAGTTGGTAGCACAACGACTTGCCAGCACCGGTCGGCATAATCACAAAGGTGTTCTTTCCGTTGATAATATTGTTTATTATCAACTCCTGATTCCCCCTAAATTGATTATACCCAAAAACTTCCTTTAATTTGTTTTTGAGATTGATCTCCTGTTTGGTAGACATGTAATAAATCAGAAATTTAACTGTAAAGCAACGTATCCCCTTAGGATACCTTTAACACAAATTTAAATTGAATCTTCTTAATAATATAGCCCTTACAGCAAAAAAAGTATTGGCCGATGAGGCTGAAGCTATCGCCAGACTGGCGGATTTTATCGACGAAGGCTTTGAAAATTGCGTCAAAGCCATTCTGAACATCAAAGGGCGTGTCGTAGTGACGGGTATAGGCAAGAGCGCCAACATCGCCGGCAAGATCGTCGCCACCCTTAACTCCACCGGAACCCCGGCACTCTTTATGCATGCTGCCGACGCCATCCACGGTGACCTTGGCATGATCCAGCCCGACGATTTTGTGATCTGTATCTCCAAGAGCGGTAACACGCCTGAGATAAAGGTACTTGTTCCTTTGCTCAAACGCAAAGTGCCCAACTGGCGGCTCTTGTTTCGAGCACAGATTCATATCTGGCCCAGAGCGCTGATTTCGTGCTGAACGCTCCGTAGAGCGCGAAGCATGTCCGCACAACCTGGCCCCTACGACCAGTACCACGGCAGCACTGGCGCTCGGCGATGCCCTGGCGGTGAGCCTGCTGGAGGCCCGCGGCTTCAGCAGCGCCGACTTTGCCACGTTACATCCGGGCGGCTCGCTGGGCAAGCGCCTCTACCTGAAGGTAGATGATATTTTCCGCCAGAACATGGCGCCACAGGTTTTAGAAAACGCCGCGCTGAAGGATATTATCATCGAAATATCGTCTAAAAGGCTGGGTGCCACTGCTGTGGTAAAAGAAGGAACAGAAGAATTGGTGGGAATTATAACTGATGGCGATTTACGCCGTATGCTGAACAAATATGATTCAATAGACGGTATACGCGCTTCAGATATCATGACGGCATCTCCCCTCTCCATAGAGCCCGAAACCTATGCGGCTGAAGCGCTGGCTATCATGCAGCAAAAAAACATCACGCAACTTATTGTCACTAAATCAGGTAAATTCGAGGGCTTTGTGCACCTCCACGATTTGCTGAAAGAAGGACTCATATAGACATGAACGAAAACACTTACGTGGTTATCATGGCAGGCGGCATCGGTAGCCGCTTCTGGCCATTTAGCCGTACCGATTTCCCAAAGCAGTTTCATGATGTACTTGGCGTAGGCGAAAGCATGCTCCAGATGACTATGAACCGTTTCAAGGACATCTGCCCACCCGAAAATGTATACGTGGTGACCAACCGCGACTACGAAAACCTGGTAAAAGAGCAGCTGCCACAGCTGAGCGACAACCAGATCCTGCTCGAGCCGATCGGTCGCAACACTGCTCCCTGTATCGCTTACGCTTCGTACAAAATAGCACAGATCAACCCGAATGCTAACCTCATCGTGACGCCTTCGGACCACGTGGTACTGAAGCAGGATGCCTTTACCAAGGTCATCAAAGAGGCCGTGGAAGCCGCCGACAGCGATGACGTGCTCATCACACTCGGCATCACCCCAAGCCGCCCTGACACAGGTTATGGCTACATCCAGTACATCGACGGTGAGTCTCAGGGCATCAAAAAGGTAAAAACCTTCACAGAAAAGCCGAACCTGGAGCTGGCACAGATGTTCCTCAACAGCGGCGACTTTGTATGGAATTCCGGTATTTTTATCTGGAATGTGCAGAGCATCATGAGGGCCTTCAAACAATACCTGCCTGAAATAAGCGAAGTGTTTGAAGAAGGCGCTTCTTATATGCATACGCCGGAAGAACCTAACTTCATCGTGAAAGCTTACTCCCATTGCCGCAACATCTCGATCGACTATGGCATCATGGAGAAAGTGGACAATGTGTATGTGGTACTGGCTGATATTGGCTGGTCGGACCTGGGTACCTGGAACTCGCTCTATACCATTAACGAGAAAGATGAGACCGGTAACGTAGTGGATGGCGATGTGATGCTCTACGACACTAAAAACTGCATCATCAAAACTCCAAAGGAACGCCTGGTAGTACTACAGGGGCTGGAAGGCTACATTGTGGCTGAGCACGACAATGTGCTGATGATCTGCCGCCTGGACGAAGAGCAGAAAGTAAAGGAGTTTATGTCGGATGCCAAATCGAAAAAAGGCGCTGAGTATATCTAACAGACTAAACTTTTATACCTGCTAAGGTATAGATGTAGTAACAAGAAGGGGAACGCTGCTATAGCGTTCCCCTTCTTTATTGACTTCTGCTAAGACGCCTTATCTCGGCTCAAAAGTATTCAGGTTAGAGTAGCCTGTATCACGCAGGCGCTGGCTCATGGCTTCGTACAGAATAATGCCTGTTGCCACGGATACGTTAAGCGAACCGATCTGCCCAAGTAATGGAATGCGCAGCTTGGCATCAGCACGCTTGAGGTACTCCGGCGATATACCGTCTTCCTCGCTGCCCATGATAATGGCAGTCGGGCCTACAAAGTCAACTGTATTATCGTTCAGGTTATGCTCTGTTTTTTCTGTGCAGGCTACAATCTGTACCCCATAGTCTTTCAGGTAATCGATCGTATTCTTCAGATTCTGCTCACGGCACACAGGGACCAGGTGCAGGGCTCCGGCCGAGGTTTTGATCGCATCGGCATTGATCTGAGCGCCTCCCCTGCTAGGTATGACGATCGCATCTACTCCCATACACTCCGCGTTACGGGCAATAGACCCGAAGTTACGCACGTCTGTGATGCGGTCAAGTATAAGCAGCAGCGGGCTCTTGCCCTTCTCGAAAAGTGAGGTCACGATCTCATCCAGCGGCATGTAGGTGATCGCAGAGATCAAGGCAACTGCTCCCTGGTGATTTTTGCGGGTCAGGTTGTTTAGCTTCTCAATCGGTACGCTGGCGACAGGTATGTCATGCTTTTTGGCCAGGTCGAGCAGTTCATCCACATTGGCATTGCGGGCGCCTTCTGTACAAAGATCTTCTCCAGCACCTTTCCGGCCAGCATGGCCTCGATTATAGGTCTGAGACCAAAGATCATTTCCATTTTATCCTCCTTCGGAGTTCTGGGGCCGCTATAACGGTTGCCACCTACAAATTTATTATTCCTGCTCTCCATCTTGCTACAGTGCTGTACCAGTTCTCCTCGTATTCACGATTCCGTACCAGCTCAAAGTGATTTTCGGTAAAGTTATTCTCTTTTTTTGTAAATACGAACTTGACGTATGGTGTCGCCTCTGATTCACGGTAGATCCAGGTTTCTGCATCGGGGCTGGTGCTCACGTTATGAGGCTTGCCATAAATGATGTAGATCATACCACGATCAGTGGCCCAGCCAGGCTTAAATGAGGTATAGAGCTTGTTGGCTGTCTCGACGCGGGTATAGTAGGCGCGTATCAGCTCACGGGCCAGCTTCTTGTCCTTGGCTATTTTCAACCAGAAGCCATCCACAGCGGCTTTCTGATCCTGGGTGCTGTAAAGCGCTTCCCGCTCAGTTGATGTGGTCAGGTAAATAAGCGGGGTGATCATGTCCTGTACCCGGGTGACCAGCGGGTAAGTGCCTCCCTGCACCACTAGCCCCTGTGTAGCACCTGACGCAGTGCGCAACAGGTATAGCCCTTCCTGATCTAATTGAAAGGTATCCAACACAGCCAATGGCTGCGCACCTCCCGTCACCTGAGGCACTTCAGGTAAGCTCTCTGCCCGTGTTGACATTGGAGGCAGAGCAGGCTGTAGCGTGTAATTTGTCTGTTGTACCGTAAACGTGGCCGTGCCGCTGGTATCACTGTGCTGCCATAGGTATAGGCTGTCAGAAGTGGTGGCAAAACCTCGTAATACCGGAGCATTTGTGCGCACGTGCAGCAGCATAAAATCTTTTCGCAGCATGTCGGGTCGCAGTGCCAGTCGGTGAGATATACCGAGGCGCTCCTGCCCGGCTAGTTTCATCCAGAGCCGCACCTGCATCGTATTGCCTGCCGCCACATAACGGCAGGCACGGTTACCGGCACCTCCAGTGTTCCGTTTGACAACACCTTGTACTGCGGCAGCACCTGCACGGTGTCTCGCAGCAGAAGCATATCCCGTTCGGTACTGCCCGAGCGAATGGTGAAGTCCACGCGGTCAGCTGCCTGTGTCAGGTCGAGCAGCTGCCGAAGCTCATCAAACCGAAGGATCAGGTGCAGACTATCAGGAGTGCTGTAGTAGCCGTGCTGCAATACCACCTCGGGCTGCTCAGCTCTTGGGGCAACAGGTGCGGTATCACGGTACATCGGCGCATAGGCAATGTCGGAGCTGCCGCAAGAAGAGAGGAGCAGCAGGACTGACAGGCAGGTAAGAAGACTTATCTGTTTCATTAGCTTGAAGATAAAGCAGGCACCCGAAAATAGCAAAAGCCGAACACAGAAACGGGTTCGGCTTTTGTACTGTTTAACTCTCTATTTTGTTTAACGGCGCATGCGTTGCAAATATTGCACAAACACATCCTGCAGTTCTTTTGCCTTCTGCTCTTCGCCGATGGCCTGCGCCTCGCCTATAAGCTGCTGCATGATAAACAGGTTCGTCTGTATCTCCATGTCAAACAGAGCACCTTTTTCAAGGTAATAATCCACTGACTCGCGTGAATTTTTGGCCATGTCCTCCCACAGACTCCTTGCACGCTCCTCTTCACCCAGATCGGCCATGATAGAGATAAATTGCGGCGTATAGTAGTCGTAAGGGATTGTGCTTGGCGGCAGCTGCTCGAAGCAGTAGTCCACAATCTCCTTGGCACGGGCATTGTCACCGCTCATCAGATATTCTGCGGCCAGCTTACCGAACTTATCGCGGGCATTGGCTGCGAAGCGGAAGTAATTCTCGTCGTAGAAGATGCTCGGATCGTTGAAGTTGCGGAAGCGGAACTTCTTCATCATGTTCTCATACATGAGCTCCTTGTTCAGGAAGCCCGGCATGTCTTCACTGCTCACCTTAACTGGCACCACGCGGTAAGCGAGACCCTCCAGCTGGAAGTATTCGGAAAGCCCCATGAAGTCAGCGCTGTTCACCGTAGTGGAGAAGTATACAGGGCGGTTCCACTCGTTTGTGGCCAGCAGGTCCAGTATGATCATGTGCTTCTTCTCGAGCAGTGATTTGTTGATGGTCCACTGCATACGGTCCGAGATCTGATCCTGGTAATCATCTGCCACAAAGCCTGCCTGTGCAACCTTATCGGTATCAACATTCAGGAAGAAGTTTTTAGTAGGGAAGCTCAGCAGCGTACTGCCGCTTCCTGCCTGCACCTGTAGCGCCGGGTGGTTCTGGCGGATCAGGCTCACAAACTGCTTCAGGTCTATACCTGCCGCTACCTGCTGCCGCTCTACGTAAGGCAGGTAGTCGTTCGTTCCCTGGCGGTAGTTTTCGTTCTCAAGTGTCAGCGGCCACGGATCCGACTCGTAAGCCTGGCGCTTCATCTGGTCGATGTACCAGTCGGTGTTCAGGTAGCTGAGTACGGCCACACGCACATCGGTACGGTAACCTTCCACTTCCTGTGCATACCACAGCGGGAAGGTATCGTTGTCGCCGTTAGTAAACAGGATGCCGTTAGGCGCCACTGAATCCAGCAGGTTTTTAGCAGAGTCTACAGAGTGGTAACGGTTAGAGCGGTCATGGTCGTCCCAGCCTTCGGCGGCCAGTATACCTGGCACTGCCAGGCCGATGACGGTGGCAATGGCTCCACTAGTCGTCACATTGCGCAGGCCACGGTTAAGCAGCTCGGCTATACCCAGCACACCCAAGCCGATCCAGATTGAGAAGGCATAGAACGAACCAGCGAAGGTATAGTCACGTTCACGCGGCTCTATTGGCGGCTGGTTCAGGTATAGGGCAATGGCTATACCTGTAAAGAAGAAGAGCAAGCCTACGATAAAGGCATCGCGCTCATTCTTGCGTATCTGGAAGATCAAACCGATGATACCGAAAACAAGTGGCAGCAAATAGAAGGTGTTACGCGCCTTGCTGTTGGCTACCCGGTCAGGCACGCCATCTGTTGGCTTGCCAAACCACAGTACGCCGGCCTGCTGCACATCACTTTCACGCCCTACGAAGTTCCATAGGAAATAGCGCCAGTACATGTGGCCCAACTGGTAGCGCAGCAGGAAGCTCAGGTTCTGGCCAAAGGTCGGCGCCTGCCCCTCCCGAAGGTCTACCCACTTCTTATACTCCTGCAGGTGCTGCGGATTGTCGCTGTAGATACGCGGCAGGAGTGTCTTGTCTTTGCTGTCATATACAGTTTCCAGCTTGCGGCCGGTTACCACATATTTGTCTTTGCCCTTCACGTAACGTGGCGCTCCCTCTTCCTGTGAAACCGGCTGCGCATTGTACTGCGGCCCGTAAAGCAACGGACGGTCACCGTACTGCTCACGCTTCAGGTATGATACAAAGCTCAGGATATCCTGCGGGTCGTTTTCGTCAATGGTTGGGTTGTAAGAAGAGCGGATCGGAATCATCATGTATGAAGAGTAACCGATCAGGATGAAAGTGAAGCACAGAATGGCTGTGTTCAGCACCCGAATGTTATGTTTAATAGAGTAGCGTATACCATAGATGATGGCTGCTACCAGCAGGATCACAAAGAAAATGATGCCTGAACCGAAAGGCAGGCCCAGTGAATTTACGAAGAACACCTCTACATTGCCGGCCAGCGAAGGCAGGCCAGGTATAATGCCCCACAGAATGGCGATCACGATCACGGCACTGATGAGGAAAGCGATCAGGCCACCCTTCCAAGTCGGTCTGTACAAGCGGAAGTAATAAATAAAAGCCAGCGCAGGTATAGCCACCAGGTTCAGCAAGTGGGCACCAATCGAGAGTCCTATCAGGTAGGCAATCAGGATCAACCACTTGTCTGACAGGGACTCACCCACCTTGGATTCCCAACGCAGCATAGCCCAGAACACAATGGCCGTGAAGAATGACGACATGGCGTATACCTCTGCCTCAACTGCTGAAAACCAGGCTGAATCGGTGAAAGTATAGGCGAGTGCGCCAACGGCACCAGCACCCATGATCAGCACCGTCTGGCCTTTGGTAGGCGCTACTCCCTCCTGCTTCACCAGCAAGCGACGTGACAGGATAGTGATGGACCAGAACAGGAACAGTACTGTGAATGAGCTACTCAGTGCGGATAGCAGGTTTACCCACCAGGCCACCTGTGTTGGGTCACTGGCAAACATGGAGAAGATGCGGCCTACCAGCAGGTAGAAAGGTGCCCCCGGAGGGTGCGGTACTAAGAGTTTGTAAGAACAGGCGATGAATTCGCCCGCATCCCAGAAACTGGCAGTAGGTTCCAGCGTCAATACATAAACGGCCGTCGCGATCAGAAACACGAGCCAGCCAACGAGGTTGTTTATCTTGCGATAATCCGTCATAGCAATTCTAAAATATTCAGTGTCGAAAATACTAAATAAATCGGTGCCTGCGCACCTTTGGCGAGTCAGCAATAAAAAAAAGCCAGTCTCTCAACTGGCTTTTGCTATTATAACGGGTATAGCTCCCTTTTATTTCTGGAGGATCAAACGCTTCGTTTCTACCGTTTTATCGTTCACGAGCAGGCTGTAAAAATAAACACCGGCCGGGTATCCTGTCATATCGAGAATGAACACATTGGAGTGCGTCACCGGCAACTCGTGTGTTTCCATTACCTTACCAATCGTATTCGATATCTTCAGCTTATAGTTCTCGGCCATACCTACCTGCGACAGCGACACACGGGTGATACCACGTGAGGGATTCGGGTAGGCGTTGATTGAAGGAGTCTGACGCTCCGGCGCTGGCATAAAAGCCATATAGGAGCTGATCACAAACTGTGAAGAACCAGCATAAGCCGTCTCAGTCAGGAATAATCCCCTGTTCTTGTTTGCAGTATAGTTCTTAACCCACGAAGCAGTCCTGGCATTCTCAGCACGCACATTCGCTTCAGCTTTCTTCTCAGGTATGGCTTTCCAGGCCGAGGCACCCCCGGTATTCACGGGCAACACGCCCGCCTCCTTCAAGCGACCGTCGGCCATTACACTGTATGCTGCTAAATGCGTTACCGCAAAAACAGCCATTATTATCATTTTTGTAAAAGTTCTCATATATCACACCTCGCTTTTCTAAAGGTCCTGGCCACTAGCTGGCAGGATGTCAAAGATATACCAAAATATAGTAAATAGAAAAAATCTAATTAAAAAATACAGCATACTATAGAAAAAGCTATACCTCCGTTTTTCTCTGTTTTGGCTCTACACATTCAATATCAAGAACCATGCCTTACCATACTGTTTGCACAACCATGACCCTACATCAGGGCCAAGGGTTGCATCCCATCCTGCTACTTAGTTTCCAAACGCCTTGTGTTAGGATGGGCTGAATTGAACAATAAACAATATCTGGCTTCATCATAAACCCCGATAGCGATATTACAATTATGCTATATTAACCAATACATTTCGGTAATGCATTGCTTGATAATTGACGCCTAAATACCAACCTCACAAACTCAAAGTGAATCTATAACGATAAAAGGAATCTGATTGAACAATATGAATATATCTACAAAATGTGCAACTCAGCAACCACCATCCCGTTACATTAAAAACAAACAATATTTTGGACTAATCCCCATGCCCAGCATGGCATTAACTAGCCCTATATTTTTAACAAAAATAGTTTGTGAAGACGCTACATGCGCCTTGGACCTGATTGAACAACTATACCTAACGGCACTGATTTAAAAAATAAAGTCGGTGAGAAATATGGCAGATTAAACTGAAAAAAACATTAAGAAATGGACCACTATTTTTAGTGAATGAGCTCAACCATCTCTGCTCAGATTAGTTAAATAAATATAAGGAAAGCTTAACCGAAGAGAGGACAAGACATGTATGAAAAAGCTACTCCTACTTGTATGCATCCTGTATGGGATAGTCCCACAGACACAAGCCCAGACAGGCACCTATAAAGGCATCGGCACTATCGTGTTTGAGGCTGGTGCACCACTTAGCCTGATCAAGGGCACATCAGAGTCCGCCAATGGCCTGATTGATCTTGAGACAGGCAAATTCAGATTTGACGTTCCCATCACTTCTTTCAGGTTTCTCAACTCCCTTATGCAGGAGCGCTTCAATGACAAGTACATGCAGAGCAGTCGCTACCAGAAAGCTACATTTGTAGGTAGAATTATAGATAAAGGCCCATTTCAGCCAAGGGGGAGGCTAAAGTAACCGCTACAGGCACTCTGACCATCCACGGTGTTGCAAAGAAGAGAACCATCACCGGCACACTCGTTCAGAGCGGTAACACCTGGCAACTGCTGACCGACTTTCCGGTCAAACTAGCTGACCACCACATACAAGCGCCAAAGCTAAGCTCAGGCTATGGCGCCAGCACCATGAATGTTTCGCTCAAGATGCCCCTCTCGCCCACTACCCCTGATCCGCAGCAGATCGCAGCCGCTAAAAAGCTCAGCATCAAATAATGTAAGCGACTTCTTTGAAACCAAAGTAATGAAGTTCACCGTCGATCTGCAAGGCCAGACGACCATCCTCATCCACGCCCATGATCCGCCCCTGTACCTGCTCAGCACCAATTTGGTAGCCATGCTCCTCCTGATAGCGGTACAAAGCCTGCAGGTACTCATACTTCAACTTGTCTGTTCTTCCACTGCGAAGCTCCAGGTACCGTTTTTCGAGCAGCTCGAGCAGCCTGTTCACCAATCTTTTCACATCAAGTTGCGTACCTACCTCGGCTGCCAGCGAAGTGGCCGTGCTGATTCCGAAATGAAGCTGGTTTACGTTTAAACCAATCCCGACAATACTGTGTTGTATGGATTGACTACTAACTGTATTTTCAATCAGAATCCCGCCAAGCTTCCTGTCCTCAAAGTAAAGGTCGTTGGGCCACTTGACCCGGGCATGCCCCAGTCCCTGTTCGCGCAACAGGTCAAGCACTGCCAGCGATACCGCCATATTGAGGTAAAACTGGTGCCTGACAGCCAGAAAAACAGGTGACAGAATTACAGAAAGTGTGATATTTTTACCGGGAGCTGCCTCCCAGGTATTGCCCCGCTGACCGCGACCATGCGTCTGCTCGTCAGTAAGCACCACACAGCCCTCTGTGGCTTCATTTTTGAGGAGTAGCTGCTGGGCCTCTGAGTTGGTGGATTTACAAACCGGCAGAAAAAACAGCTGCTGGCCCATAAACAGCGTATTAGGCAACATAGATTAAACAGAATTTAGTACTTTTGTAAATCAAATTTAAGTAGTACAAATGAAAGAAACCAAGGCTGAGGCCAATTCAGACATATTGGCAGAGCTTGTAGTAAAAGGCATGCAGGAAAAGAAAGCAAGCGATATCGTCATTCTTAACCTGAAGTCACTCAAAAATGCCGTATCTGATTACTTTGTAATCGCATCTGCTTCATCAGACACACAGCTGGACGCTATTGCATCGTCTATCGAAGAAGAAATATACAAAGCAACACGCCAGAACCCGTGGCAAAGTGAGGGGCGCACCAACAAAGAGTGGGTCCTGCTTGACTACGTGGACGTGGTAGTGCATGTATTTTTGAAAGACAAACGCGAGTTTTACGCTTTAGAAGAGCTGTGGGGCGACGCAGGCATCCGCCGTATTGAAGATGCCTAAGCTTAGCAGGGGCTCCCTAAAACAAAACCGGGCAGCTCTCTGTATTTCATGTATCCTGAAACAACATATTCATGGCTGAAAAGAATAATAAAGGAAATAACAATAAGAAGAAGAAGCCGATGATACCTCCAACCCCTCCACGGCCTACAATGCAGCTGTGGATGCTGGCGGTACTAATCCTGCTTATTTTCGGACTCACCTGGCTCAACAAGAGCAACGCCTCTGTAGAAACTACGCAGCAGAACTTTGAGGAGATGCTGCTGAGCAACGATGTGAAGAAACTGACCATCGTGAACGGCAAAGTAGTAGAGGTATACCTGAAGGATGATGCCCTTCAGAACGAAAAGTACAGCCGTGAGCTGTCCAGTCGTGGCACCTTAGGCAGTATGGACCAGGGTCCGCATTACCACTTCACCATCATCACAGCAGAGTCTTTCAAGGAAGATTACGAGAAGCTGCAGGCTAACATCCCGCGCGAGAACCGTGTGCCTTATACTATTGAGACACGCACCGGCTTTGCTGACTTCTTCTTCCAATGGGGCTTCCTGATCCTGTTGCTGTTTGGTTTCTGGTTCCTGATGCGCCGTGTAACAGCCGGTGGGGCGGGTGGCCAGATCTTCAACATTGGCAAGTCCAAAGCTGCGCTGTTTGACGCGGAGAACAAGGTAAAGATCACGTTCAAGGACGTGGCTGGCCTGGAAGAGGCAAAAGAAGAGATCCAGGAGATCGTGGAGTTCCTTAAGAATCCAAGCAAGTTCACGATCCTGGGTGGTAAGATCCCGAAAGGTGCTCTACTTGTAGGCCCTCCAGGTACAGGTAAAACATTGCTTGCGAAGGCGGTGGCTGGTGAAGCCGACGTGCCTTTCTTCTCGCTGTCAGGTTCTGACTTTGTGGAGATGTTCGTAGGTGTGGGTGCAGCCCGTGTGCGTGACCTGTTCAAGCAGGCCAAAGCCAAAGCACCTTGTATCATCTTCATTGACGAGATTGACGCGATTGGTCGTCACCGTAGCCGTGGCGCTACACCGGGTGGCAACGACGAACGTGAGAATACACTGAACTCCCTGCTGGTTGAGATGGATGGCTTCGCGACTGACTCAGGTGTAATCATCCTGGCAGCAACCAACCGCCCTGACACCCTGGATTCGGCCCTGCTTCGTCCCGGACGTTTTGACCGTCAGATCAGCATCGACAAGCCGGATATCAACGGCCGTACCGAGATCTTTGACGTGCACTTGAAGCCGCTTACCCTGTCTGCTGATGTAGATGCCCGTAAGCTGGCTGCTCAGACGCCAGGTTTTGCCGGTGCCGAAATTGCCAACGTGTGTAATGAGGCTGCCTTGATCGCTGCCCGTCGCAACAAAAAAGCAGTTGACCAGGCAGACTTCAACGACGCCATTGACCGTGTGATCGGTGGTTTGGAGAAGAAGAACAAAATCATCTCTCCTGAGGAGAAGAAGATTGTTGCCTATCACGAAGCGGGTCACGCGATTGCAGGCTGGTTCCTGGAGCACGCCGATCCGTTGGTAAAAGTGAGTATTGTTCCACGTGGTGTAGCTGCACTGGGTTATGCGCAGTACTTACCAAAAGAGCAATTCTTGTACACGACTGAGCAGCTCATCGACGAGATGTGCATGGCCCTGGGTGGACGTGCCGCGGAAGAGCTGGTATTTGGCAAGATCTCGACAGGGGCTTTAAGTGACCTGGAGCGTATCACCAAGATGGCTTACAGCATCGTGACGATGTATGGCATGAACAGTAAGATCGGTAACGTTTCTTTCTACGATTCGAAGCAGACAGATATGGCCTTCAACAAACCATACTCTGAAGCTACTGCCGAAACCATTGACAACGAAGTACGCAATATCATCGAGTCGGCTTATATCCGCACCAAGCAATTGCTGACGGACAAGGCACGAGAACTGGAGATAGTAGCGCAGGAGCTGTTGCAGAAAGAGATCCTGTTCCAGAGCGATCTGGAGCGACTGGTTGGCAAGCGTCCTTTTGATGCGCTGACTACCTACCAGGCACACACGGCCGGTACCGATCGTAGCAAGACGAAGAGCGAAGTGAACCAGGAGCAGCATCCAATCGAAGTGGGACAGACGGAGCACCCTGAGCAGAACGGACAGGGAAGTGTACCCGGAACCCCGATCCAGAACGATGCTTCTTCTGACCCGAACGACAACATCAATTCCAGAACAGCTTGATAACACAGGCATGTACGAAGCAAAATCGAAAGAAATTGTATTGAGAAGAGTAAGAGAGGCGCTGGCTAAGTCGGCGCCTTTTCTGCCTCCTACCCCAGACTTCAGCTCACCGCTGCACCAGCCACTGGCAGAAGACCACTCCATTGCCTTCGCGCAGGCTTTCATTGCAAACAGTGGCCTTTTTGTATACTGCGAGGACGAGGAAGACTTTTTCGATCAGCTTTTCAATTTGAAAAGAGAACAGCAGATCGAGTACCTGCACGTTTGGGAGCCTAATCTACAGAACATCCTTTACCAGGCAGGTATAGATTTTACTTCGACCGAAGAGGATTTTATACAAAAAGCCCAGGCCAGCCTGACCACCTGTGAGGCATTGATTACCCGCACAGGTAGCATCCTGGTGAGTTCAGGTAATGCCGGTGGCAGACGCCTGAGCATATACCCGGAAACGCACATGGTAGTGGCCAAGGCCAGCCAGCTGGTGCCCGACATAAAAGACGGCCTGCAGCGGGTACGCGACAAGTATAAGGAGAACTTCCCTTCGATGGTATCGCTGGTGAGTGGCCCGAGCCGCACCGCCGATATCGAAAAAACATTGGTAATGGGTGCACACGGCCCAAAACAGCTCGTACTTTTCCTGATAGATGACCTTCCGCATTGACGAACTGGCTCCCGGCCAGAAAGTATATTTCGCCTCTGATTTTCACCTGGGTGTGCCCGACGCCAAGCGTAGTCGCGACCGCGAGAAAAAGATCGTGCGCTGGCTCGACTCTGTAAAGCACGACGCCGCGGCTATCCTGCTACTAGGCGATATATTTGACTTCTGGTTTGAGTACCGCCATGCTATACCGAAGGGTTTTATCAGGCTACAAGGCAAACTGGCCGAACTGACTGATGCAGGTATACCAGTGCTTTTTTTCACGGGGAACCACGACATGTGGATGTTCGACTACTTTCCGGAAGAGCTCAACATTCCCATCATCCGGGAGCCTATTTCAACTAATTTAGGCGGACATAAATTCTACATCGGGCACGGCGACGGTCTTGGACCAGGCGATCATACTTACAAAATGCTCAAGAAAGTGTTCAATAACAAGGCCTGTCAGTGGATGTTTGCCCGCCTGCATCCCAACGCAGGTATAGGCATCGCCAACATGTGGTCACGTAGGAGCCGCATCAGCAATACCAAGGACGACGAAAAGTTTTTTGGAGAAGATGAATGGCTGGTGCAATACTGCAAAGAAGTCGAAAATAAGCAGCATCATGACTTTTACGTATTCGGTCACCGCCACCTGCCACTCGACATGCCTATCAACGGCGGCAGCAGGTATGTAAACCTGGGAGAATGGGTCAATTTTTGCTCTTACGGCGTATATGACGGCAAAGACCTTAAACTCGAGTATTTTGAAAAATAGGCTATACCTGAGCGCAACGCTATACCTGCTTTTGGCAGTACTGGCTATACCTGTACTGGCACAGCAGCCGGACTCATCCGTTATGCTCAACTTTAGCCACAGCCTTGCCATCTCCTCGCCCGCTACCGTGTCAGTTGACCGCAATGGCAGCGTATACCTGATGGACACCGGCCGCAGCCTGTTCATGCTCGACTCCACCGGCAAGCCGGTCAATACCTTTTCGCCACCGAGCCGCGGACGCATCACCGCTGTGGAAGCCTGGAACCCGATGAAGGTTTTTCTTTTTTACGAAGATCGCCAGGAGCTGATGCTGCTCGACCGCTTTATGCGCCCTATTGCTAACACCCGCCTGACAGACTTAGGCTATATGGGAAATGTGCAGGCAGCCACCCTTACCTCCGATGACAGTTTCTGGCTCTTCAACGAGTCAGACTTTACGCTTAGCAAACTGGACCTGCGCTACCAGAAGCCAATTATCGAAACCCCGCTTGACCTGATCCTGGACAAGGCCCGCTTTGATGTGCGCTTCATCCGGGAGTACCAGAACATGGTATACTTGCTCGACTATAATGGCGGTGTGTATGTGTTCGACAACCTGGGGAATTACAAAAAGAAACTGCCTTTTACGGGTGTTTCCTACATTGCCTTCAAAGGCAACGAGCTATATTTCGTAAAAGACAAGGCTCTGCACTTTTTCGACCTTTACAAAATGCAGGAGCGGATGCTGTCTCTTCCCGAAGGCAAGAATTATCTCTCTGCCTTGATCAGTGACAACACGCTATACCTGTTCACCAAAGAGCAGGCTGATGTGTACCGCATAAGTCGTTAATTGCTCTCAGCAAAGTACTTTAGCCCCACCACACCGGCAACAATCATCAACAGGCACAGAATCCGCATCAGGTCTTTGGGCTCGTTCAGGAAAAACATACCTAAAATGGCCGTTCCTGCCGCACCTATACCTGTCCAGATGGCATAAGCCGTACCGAGCGGCAGCGTTTTCATGGCCTGCGCCAATAGCACGAAGCTTAGGATCATCACGATCACCGTCACAACGCTCACCATGGGCTTCGTGAAGCCTTCACTATACTTTAAGCCAAAGGCCCATCCAATTTCG
This sequence comes from Pontibacter sp. BAB1700, assembly GCF_000277005.1. Lineage (NCBI taxonomy): Bacteria > Pseudomonadati > Bacteroidota > Cytophagia > Cytophagales > Hymenobacteraceae > Pontibacter > Pontibacter sp. BAB1700. The sequence goes on from NZ_AKIS01000044.1 coordinate 25,855, forward strand.
CATATACCAGCCAGAATCAGGTAAAACCAAGCAGTACTCATATCGTTTTGTTTTGAAAGGGCTTTGAACCCCCTATCAGTGAAAAATCAGATGCAAATTAGCCAGATTAAAGGGGATAGCCATACCTATTGCAGAGACAGCAGCATCTCGTGCTGTGTAAGGAAGCGCTTGAGATGAATCCGTTCCAAGAAAGCAGCCAGGGTGGAGCAGGATTTGTCAACATTTAGAAACAAAAGCGCTGGCGCTATAGTCCGCTTCACCGTTTCTCTCACAAGAGCCTTCGCTATTCCTTGATCGCGGTAGCCCTGCTGCACTGCCAGTTGGGCAATAGCACCTGTGCGGGGGAAGAAAGCCACATAACCTATCAGCAGTTCTTCTGAATAAGCTTCTATCACCAGTTTTTCATCAGGACTTCTGCGGAAAGCCTCCATGGTATTTTGCCAGCTTGGTCTGCTTTCATATAGTGCAGTATAGGCTCTCCAGTTTGGCTTCGCTGCCTGTTTTAACTCAATAGCAGGCATTGGCTCTTCGCTTGAAAGCAACAACTCACCTACAGGGCTTCGAAAACAGTCCAGCGCACGGGTTACTCCAAAACCAATGGACTGATATACCTTAAAAGCAGCTGTATTCCCGTCAATCACTTCCAGCAGGCACTGCTCTATGCCACTTTCGCGCAGCTTGGGAAATAGAAAATCATAAAGCTGTTTTGTTAGCTGATGCCCCCGGTGCGCAGGTATAACGCCCGTGCCCGCATTGTAGGCGGTTGGTTTGCCCTGCCACTCTCCCAGTCCCGTCAGTATAAAGCCCACCAGTTGTTCACCATAGAAAGCCCCTACGCAGAAGGTTGCTTCTATACCTTCCCGTTTAAACTTCATGACAAACTCTTTGCGTGTTATTTTGATCGGCACAATATAATCGGCAAAGGCCGCCACAAACGTGTCGTACAGCATCGGAATATCCTGCTCACGCAGAAACGAGAAGGTATAGCGATCAAACATCTCCATTTTTTCACCTAAGATACAACTTGCAAGACTATACGGCATACGCATCAGATGGGTAGCTGACTTATACCTGCAAAAACCCACTGCAACAGCTAACCGTTAAACTTGAGTACTGTAAAGTACAAACGGCTACACAACACTTGTAACACATTTACTAAATAAACTATGAAAGCAGCAGTATTCCACAAAATGAAGGACATACAGGTAGAGACCATCGACGATCCGCGACTTGAAGATGCCCGCGACTGTATCCTTCGTGTAACATCCACAGCCATATGCGGCTCCGACCTACACATATACAACGGCATGGTGCCTCAACTCCGCGATATGGTTATGGGGCATGAGTTTATGGGCATTGTAGAAGAAGTCGGAACAGGCGTAAAGAACCTCAAAAAAGGTGATCGCGTGGTCGTGCCATTTCCCATCTCCTGCGGCACCTGCCACTTCTGCAACATGCAGCTGCCCACGCACTGCGAAAACTCCAATCCGGATCATTATGGCCCTGAAGGCGAAATTGTAATGGCCAAAGGCGCCGGTGCAGCTTTGTTTGGCTATACCGATATCTACGGCGGCTATAATGGCGGACAGGCAGAATACGTGCGCGTCCCTTATGCCGACTACGGACCACGCAAAGTGCCGGACAACCTCACAGACGAGCAGGTGCTTTTCCTGACTGATATTTTTCCGACTGGCTGGGCTGCCATTGACTGGGCACAGTTGAAAGGCGGTGAAACAGTAGCCGTATGGGGATGTGGCCCAGTTGGTATCATGGCCATGAAATCGGCCTGGCTACAGGGCGCTAAACGTGTGATTGGTATCGACATACAGCCATACCGATTGGAAATGGCCCGCAAATCAGCTAATGTAGAAGTGATCAATGCTTCGGAAGTTGATGCGGTGCAGGTGATCCGTGAGATGACCGGTGGCTATGGTGCCGATGTGTGCGTAGATGCGGTAGGTATGGAAGCAGACCGTACCGTACTGGAAAAAGCCATGAACGTAGTCCAAATGGAGAAAGGCACCATGAAGGTGCTCGAAAACTGCATGGACTCTGTGCGACGTGCCGGTACTGTGACGGTGGTTGGTGTATACGGTTCGCCTTATAACAACTTCCCGCTTTACAAATGGTTTGACAAAGGCCTCACTCTACGTGGCGGTCAGGCTGGGTACACCGTTACATTGACAACCTCATTTCAATAGTACAGGATGGCAAAGTGAAGCTCGACGACATTATCACACATACCGTCCCGCTTGCAGAAGCCTCCCGCATGTACGATATCTTCAACAAAAAAGAAGACAATTGCGTGAAGGTGGTGCTGAAGCCGTAGCAGGGACTAATATAAAAGCAGGAACAGGAAGTTAGCGCCATGCTGGCTTCCTGTTTTTTTTAGCTTATACCTGAGCCAGTTTTTTGTACCTGTAAGCTGCCGCTATACCTGTCACTGCCATTACAGTCGTAACAGCGACCTTTACCATCACGTCTACTTCACGGAGCTGATAGGCCAGCACCAGCAGCACAATGGTAGCCAGCAACCACCAGATAGAATAAAACTTCACTAAAGCCAGTTCCCGGTATGCTCTCAGGTAATATCCTGAGTAGCCCATGTACATCAGCGCTGCAAAGGTCGTGTAAGCTGCCATCTGAAATCCGTAAAGTGGCACCAGGATCAGGTTGAGCACAATATTGCCTATACCTGCCACGGTGGAAATACGCCAGAGCTTAGCCGTTTTTTCGTGGAAAGTAAGCAGGTTAATCGCCGCCATATACATCGGCCGGAAGTTATACCCCATCAGGATCACGATTGCCAAGGGATAAGCCTGTTGCAGCTCTTCGTTGCGAATCAGAAAACCAAAGACTTCCTTCATCCAAAGGCTCCCGACAAATGTGGCTGCGAAAAAGATTAGCTGCAAGGTATAGGTCATGTAACGGGCCTGCAGTGCGGCTTCTATACTTTTCGTCTGCGCATAGAGTTTCATATACAGGGTGTCGCTGCCTGCACCACTGCAAAACTGGCCGACGAGAAATAGATGCCGAAATTTGAGGCTACGTTGTAAAGACCAATCCGACCGACAGGTACGTTTAACACATCCAGCACCAGGCGGTCAGATGTATCAAGCATAAAAAAGGAAAAGCCATGCGGCACGGCCGGTAGTGACACCTTGAGACTGTGCCTGATCCGGTACCACTTAAAGTTGAAGATTGGCCAAAGGCCCTGCTTCGCGATAACATAAACACTCACCACAAAACCGACTACAGAGGACAGCAAACTGGCATAAAACCAGCCCATGTACCCCATTTTGAGGCCTGCGATAAAGTAAATAGTCAGGATAACGTTCACTCCTCCCATCAGGAAAGAGCGCAGTGCAATAGGCAATGGACGCTGCGAGTGAAGGCAGTACATGCCCCCAAACAAATCGGTCACTACAAAAAAGAGCAGAGGGGCCCCGGTAAGCAGGGTGATCAGCAACCGGTTATCCTGCGCATCGGCAGGTACCGCCATGTAGATTATCCCCATACAAAGCAGCCCGTACAGGAGTGACCAATATGTCAGAAAACCATAGAGCTGGCGCCAGATCCATTGGAATCGAGTGGGGTGACGCGCAAAGCTACTGTCCATGACCACGGTAAATCCCAGTGACATCATGACCAGAAGAGCACTGTAGTAAGCTGTTATCACCCCCGCCACACCATAATCGGTTGGTGTCAGGTACTGCGTGATCAGTGGCAGGGCCAGCACGCCTGCCAGTCGGGGCAGTTGGGCAGACAGGCCGTAGATCGCAGCATGTGACAGGAGTTTGCGTAGCATTCCCTAAAATTAGGGTATAAATTGTACACAGCCGCAATGGGTATTCGCATTTTCAGAAATAGGCAACTCCAGATCAAAATTTCGCGGTAAAAGCACTAAATTGTGCTCTGCACTGTTTCAGTGCGCAGGTACAATTACCGCTAATTGAGCATAAGCTCAAAAAATTAGTATATTTGTTAATTCAGACAATAAGAAAACAAGAAGCCTCACGGCTATATAGGAGATATAAATAGTGGGATGTAGTTCATGTTCTAGTGGCGGATGCGGCACCAGCGAAAAACCGGGTGGCTGCAAAAGCAACGGCGGCTGTAGCACTGGAGGCTGCAACCGTTTAAATGTGTTCGACTGGCTCAGCGATATGGAAATTCCAACCGCGTTTGAGGAGTTCGACATCGTAGAAATAAGATTCAAGGGAGGACGCAAAGATTTCTTCCGCAATATAAACAGACTCGACCTGACAACCGGAGACCCGGTAGTAGTAGACGTGCCCAACGGGCATCACATCGGCACTGTGTCGCTGAAAGGTGAACTTGTGCGCCTGCAGATGCTCAAAAAGAAGGTAGATAACAACGAGGAAATCCGTACTATCTACCGCATTGCCAATGAGCGCGACCTGGAAAAGCTACGCGAAGTGCAGGAGCAGGAGGCAGCCACTATGTACCGCTCCCGCGAGATCATCCAGCAGACAGGCCTCAAGATGAAGCTTTCGGATGTGGAGTATCAGGCCGACCGCTCTAAAGCGACGTTCTACTACTCTGCCGATGACCGCGTTGACTTCCGTGACCTGATCAAGAAGCTGGCTGAGGAATTTAAGGTGCGCATCGAGATGCGCCAGATCAGTCTGCGTCACGAGGCAGGCCGCCTGGGAGGTATAGGCTCATGCGGACGCGAATTGTGCTGCTCGACCTGGCTTACCGATTTCAAAAGTGTATCCACCACAGCGGCCCGTTACCAGAACCTTTCGCTCAACCCAAGCAAGCTCTCTGGTCAGTGCGGGCGCCTGAAGTGCTGCCTCAACTACGAGCTGGAAACGTACATGGCGGCGCTTAAGGATATACCTACCGTATCGCGTCCGTTGCAGACCAAGCAAGGCGATGCCATGCTGCAGAAAACCGATATCTTCAAAAAGATGATGTGGTTTGGCTACAGAGGCGACAACAATTGGTACCCGGTACCGGTGGAGCGTGTGCAGGAAATACTGAAGATGAACAGCCAGGGTATAGTGCCTGAAATGCTGGTAGAGGAGCCTGTAAACGAGCCGAAGCAGAATGAGTTTGTGGCCCAAGTAGAAGGCAGCCTTGAGCGACTCGACGATAAGTTTAAGAATAAGAAAAAGAAGAAAAAGAAGAAAAAACCTGCCGCTGAAGGTGCAGAGGTCAAACAAGGCCAGCCACGTAATCAGGGTGACGCACGTGAACCTAAAGAGCAGCGTACCCCACGTGAGGATAAAGGACAGCGCGAAGGCAAAGGCCCTCGTGAAGGCCGTGGCCGTGACAGAGGTCCACGTGAGGCCAAGGTGGCTGACCAGCAGGCTAAAGCTACTACAGCTCCTCAAACAGGAGTCACCGAAGCACAGCCATCTGAACAGGGACAGCGGCCTAAAAAGCAGCGCCCGCCACGCAACCGTGGCAATCGCGAAGGACGTGAAAACAGGGAGGAAAGACAGCCAAGAGGAGACGAAAAGCAGCCTCGTGAGCCCAGAGCCGCTCGGGAGGGTGGAGAGCCCAGACAACCGCGTGGCGAAGGCAGACCGGATGGCCAGCCGCCTCAGGGCGATGGCGCATCACAGCAGCCCAGACGTCAGAAATCACGCAGACCAAACCGTGGTCCAAAACCAAACCAACCAAAAACACCTTCGTCTGATGCGTAACATCATGCTAATGCTGGCAGTAGCAATCACCTTTCTACTGACAGCTTGCGACCCCTCACGGGTATATGAGCAGAATATAGAACTGCCTGATAAAAACTGGACAGTGGACAATGCGCCGGTTTTTGAGTTTGCCATTAATGACACGACCAAAAGGTATAACGTGTACTTTAATGTGCGCTACTCACTGGCTTATGACTACTATAACCTATACCTGCAGCACCGCCTGACGGCTCCTGATAGCAGTGAGGTATCGGCAGCGCTGCACGAGCTGCATCTGATGGATGCCAAAACAGGCAAACCTGAAGGAAAAGGTTCGAGCGACATCTACGATATGCAGTCACTTGTGCTAAAGGAGGTTGCGTTCCCACAGGTAGGTACCTACCGCCTGCAGCTGACGCAATACATGCGTCGTGATCCGCTTCCTAACATACTGGCAGTGGGCGTGCGTGTAGAAGAAGTTGCCAATTAGAAACAGGTATGTTTTCTGTAAAAGGGCCGAGGCTAATGTATAGCTTCGGCCCTTTTTCTTTTGCACCGGTTAGCTCCCTATACTTTACAGCGATTACTTTATATCCTAGTAAGAAACCGAAGGTACTTACAACAAAACATTACAGTTGAAAGTATGCAGTATATCTTACTGTACCACCCCTATTAGCTTGCACTTATATGAAGCTCACCCTCCAAATAGCCGGATTCGTTCTGACGCTATTTTCTTTTCTGCCGCTCATTAAGTCCCCCTTGTGGTGGATCAGAGTGCTTGATTTTCCGCGCTTTCACGTGGCCATACTGCTGACAGGTGTGCTAGTGGGCTACATCGCACTGTATGGTGTGACAGGTAGCGCCGGTGAGACTGCTATGCTCGTGCTATGGGGCCTGGCTATTGTCAACGAGATGCGCTTTGTCTATTACTTTACGCCACTCGCTCCCAGAGAAGCACTGCGCACTGAAGTGCAAAAGCCAGCCAACACTATTAGCCTGATGATTTCGAATGTGCGCATGACCAATAAAAAGTATGAGCAGTTCTTGCAGCTCGTACTGCGGACCGACCCTGACATTGTGCTGATCAACGAACCGAACCACGCCTGGCATGAACACCTTCAGCCTGAGTTAGACAAGCGATTCCCCTATGCGATCAAAAAGCCACTGGAGAATACCTACGGCATGCTGCTCTACAGCAAGTTCAAGCTGCTGGATAGTGAGATCCGCTTCATGGTGGAAGACGATATTCCTTCTTTTTATACAGTCGTGGAACTGCCGAGCGGTCTGAAGTTCGACTTATACACGGTGCATCCTCAGCCGCCGCGGCTTATGCAAAACACCGATACCCGGGAAGCAGAACTCCTGATTGCTGCCAAGGCTGTTAAGAAATCACCGCGTCCTTCTATTGTAGCCGGTGATCTGAATGATGTGGCCTGGTCAAGCACCACCAAGCTGTTCAAGCAGATCAGCGGCATGCTGGACCCCCGGGTCGGCCGTGGCTTTTATAACACGTACAATGCTTACGTACCACTATTCCGCTACCCCCTGGACCATGTCTTTTATGATCCCTCGTTCCGGCTCGTGCATATGGAGCGCCTGCCAAAGTTCGGCTCCGATCACTTCCCCATTCTGATCACGCTAAACTATGAACCGAAACATGAAGAGGAACAGCAGCCTCCCAAAGCAGATGCCGAAGACCATGAAGAGGCTAACGAATTGATACAGGAAGGCCTGGAAAAAGGTGAGGAGCGCAGCGAGGAAAAAGAAGCCGAAAACGGGATAAAATAAAAAACCCGCTCAGTAAACTGAGCGGGTCAAAATAGATGAATGCCCTGCCTAAAGGGCTATATGATCTTTAACTTAGATACGCTCTACGTTAATTGCATTCAATCCTTTTTTGCCATCTTTCACTTCGAAAGAAACACGGTCGTTCTCACGGATTTCGTGAACAAGACCAGTCTGGTGAACGAAGATGTCTTGGTTTGTATCGTCAGCAATGATGAATCCGAAGCCTTTCGATACGTTGTAGAATTTTACTTTACCTGTTTGCATGATAAATAATTGTTAATAATGGAAGCAAAGGTAAAAAATAAGTTCTTATAAATAACCAAATTCAGAAAAATATAATAAGCCAATCTGAATCAGAAACATAGCTGATCTTCCTGGTCCCACATGCCCCATCGGCGCATGTGCATGCGGTGAGTCTTTTCGGATACTCTCTGCTATCATGCCCAATAACCCTCCTACACGAGGTTCGTATAGCTAAAACGTTCAGTTACACTAAGTAAAAAGGTCTAATTACCATTTTTTTGCTTCACACTGAACAAGCGAATTGCCACTTCCCTGACACCTGGTGCCAGGCTGTGGCAATGAGATGTACTAATGGGTTTTTACCATTCCAAATTAATCTATAACTATAAACTGAGGAGATCAGAACTATGAAAGAAAACGAAAAAAATCAATCATCCAGCCAGTCTGGAAGCATGTCGAGTGGCATGTCATCGGGTAGCTCCAGCCAAAGCGGCTCCAATATGGGATCATCAAACCAAGGAAGTTCCGGCACAAGCGCATCATCCTCTTCAGGCTCTAATCCTACTTCCAAGAGCAGCAGCAGCAAGTCGTCCTCTTCTGAAAGCAAGACAGCATCAGGCACCAAAGCCAAGTCAGGCTCTAAAACTTCTGCCAAGTCTTCCGATTCTAAATCAGCTAAATCTTCTACTTCTAAAAGCGGCAAAAGCAGCGACTCAGGTAGCAGCAGCTCAATGGGCAGTAGCTCATCTATGGGTAGCAGCGACCAGAACTATGGCAGTCTGAGTGGTTCGCAGCAAAGCAACCAGGGCTCAGGCAGCATGGGTGGTCAGCAAGGCGGCATGGG
>NZ_AKIS01000045.1:0-13731 GCF_000277005.1 Pontibacter sp. BAB1700
AGGACGTTACGTAGGCTTGGTTAACCAATCGGATTCGGAATGGCCTCAAGGACGGTTMCGGTAAGGCTTGGTTAACATTCGGAATTCGGAATTKCTCRAGGACGCTACCATCGTGGAGCATTACGGTGATGTGCTGTTCAAACTCGGCAAGCGTGACGAGGCTGTCAGGCAGTGGGAAAAAGCCAAGCTTAAGGGAGAAGCCTCCGCTTTCCTTGACAGAAAGATAAAAGAAAAGAAACTCTATGAATAAACAGCTTCTGCTATGCCTCTTGAGCATAGTCCTGTTTTCCGCCTGCAAAAAAGAAACGATCCCTTCTGCCGCAACCGCCGCCACTGAAACAGTTGGTAATGTCACCGTCCAAAATCTGGAATTCACTTACCTGAATGCCCGTGGCCAGCTTAAGTTTGATGACAAAGGCCAGAGCACGTCCTCAGGCTATGCCTTGCGCATGCAGAAAGACAGCGTAATCTGGATCTCGGTGTTGCCAGGGTTAGGTATAGAAGCAGCCCGCATCAAGCTGACACCTGACTCAGTGTACATGATGAACCGCATCCAGCGCGAGTACGCCGCCACTGATTACGCCTTCTTGAGCAAGCGCTTCAACGTAGCACTCGACTTTCAGGTGGTACAGGCCATCCTGCTGGGCAACTACCAGGCCAACGGCTCCGAAAAAGCCACCAACCAGGGGCAGATGCAACATGTGCAGCAGCTGCGGCAGAACCTGCTCTTCGACTACTTCATCAGCTCCGAAAACCTGAAGCTGCAGCAGCTCAACGTAAAAGACCAGCTTTCCGGCAATAGCATTGTGGTACAGTATGAGGGCTTTCAGCCTTTGGGCAAAGTCCCTTTTGCGCACAACATGCTGGCCCAGATACTGCAGTCAGGCCAGATTTCTGATTTCAATCTGAACCACAGTAAAGTCACCGTTTCTGAAGATGTACTGGAGTTCCCCTTCAGCGTTCCTTCTGGTTACAAGCGCCTTTAGCCGAATAAAATCTTCGGGGTTCTGGTTCGAGCCATTTAGTTTTGCCATATTTGTAAGCTAAGTGTAGTATACCCCTATTTCTGATGAAGGCCCTTTACAAATCAGCCTTTTTTCTGATCGTTCTGCTGTTGCCGCTGACTACCCAAGCCCAGAAACAAAAATCGAAGGCGCAGCTCGAGAAAGAGAAAAAGGAAAACCTAAACCGTATCAAAGAAGCGAACCGCATTCTGCAGCAAACCAAAGTGCAGAAAGAAGCTTCTATTGGCCAGCTCAATGCCATTCAGGAAAAAATAACTGTTCAGAAAGGTGTTATCAGCACTATTTCACGCGAAATAAAGCTATTAGAGTCAGGCATGAAGGAAACAGAAGGCATTGTAGGTGAGCTGCAAGCCGACCTGGAAAGCCTGAAAGCTGAGTATGCCACCATGGTATACGCCGCCTCCAAAACCGCCAACAGCTACAACAAGCTCATGTTCGTTTTCGCAGCCGATTCATTCAACCAGATGGTGCGACGCCTGCGCTATCTGCAGCAGTACTCTGAGGCCCGCAAGAAACAGGTGGAGCAGATAAACAAGGTACAGGCCGCCCTCACCGGCCAGCTCCGTACGCTGGAATCGCAGCGGGAAGAAAAACGCAGTCTGCTTGACAAGCAGATGGTGGAGAACAAAAATCTACTATCGCTCCGCACCCAGCAGGATGGCATGATCCAAAAACTGAGCAAGCAGGAAGAGCAGCTTAAGAGAGAAGTGGCCCAGCGCCAGCAGGCAGTTAAAAAGCTCGATAACCTGATCGCCGATATTGTGAAGGAAGAAATGGCCCGTGCCGCCCGAGCTGCTCGTGAAGAAGGCCGCGCCACCAGCGGAAGCGCAAGCAAGATCACCCTTACCCCGGAGGCGGCCCTGATTTCATCATCGTTCGCTGGCAATAAGGGACGTCTTGCGTGGCCTGTGGATCGTGGCTTTATATCTCAGAAATTCGGTCGCCACAACCACCCGGTACTAAAAGGAGTGGTCACTCAAAACAATGGCATCGACATACAGACCAGCCAGGGAGAACCTGCGCGTGCAATCTTTGAGGGCAAGGTATTAACAGTCGCCAGTGTGCCGGGCATGAATAACATTGTGATGGTGCAGCATGGAGAGTACTTTGTGGTATACGCCAAGCTGCGTACGGTCAGTGTTAAAGAGGGACAGGATGTCAAGCCGAAAGATGTAATTGGCACAGTGTACACGGATGCCAACGGCACTACTGAACTTCAATTCCAGCTTTGGAAAAACAACACCAATCTAAACCCTGAAAGCTGGATCAGACCAAAGTAGACCTCATGTTATATCTGCCATAAAAAAAGCGCAGCGGATTACCATTTAAGGTGTCCACTGCGCTTTTTGGCTTCTAATTACTTTATAGGTTTACTTTCTATACCCCTATAAAGAAAAAACACCCTACAAAGCAGGGTGCCTTTCCAAGCTATGAAAACAAACTTAAAATTATATTCAGACACTTTCTCCCAGTATGGAAGGACGGTGTTAAATTTCTAGGATTAATTTACAACCTTTAAATTACACTTGCAAACAGAAGATTAAAAAAACTTAATATTTGTTTTCTTCTTAGATTGCGACTTCATTTCTACCCCGGTTGGGTGATTCAGTGCGATTCGGCTGCGTAAGGCATATTACAAGTAGCTTGCCAAAAATATCAAAAGAACCAACTGGCTGATTATCAGCCTTAAGACATGTATCACACAACCCAATTTTTCCCTCCACAGGAAACCATTTTTCCATTTTGGGAAAAAGACATACCAAAATAGCTCAGGAACATGGCGTCTGCGGGAGAATCTGAAATTTATTTGCCAATCTATACGCCTTCGGCCAGCTGAAGTTGCAACCAACTTGCAAAGAGCCTGATAACATTATAATTGCCCCACAAGAATGCAACTCCAGCGCGAAATTCAAGATATTGACATGCTGGTAAACTAATGTAGCCAAATGTGGGTTTAATTAAAATATAAGCTTTATTTTTGCAGCAATTCATCTTAAATTTTAAGACTATGGTACTTACCAACACACTAGCATTTATCCAGAACATTGGGGGTGGTTCGTTAATCCTGATCCTTGTGGTGATTCTGCTTCTTTTTGGAGCAAAGCGCATTCCAGAGCTTGCAAGAGGTCTGGGCCGTGGTATCCGCGAGTTTAGAGATGCGACCAAAGAGATCAAAGACGATCTGGAAAACTCAACAAAGGATACTCCTGTAAAGTAATTTCCGGCATAACGCTTTATGATACTTAGTGCAATTCTCCTCTTCCTGGCAGACCTGGGAGGAGGAGAAATTCTTGTTGTACTAACCGCAGTACTTCTGCTTTTTGGCGCCGATAAACTTCCAGGCATGGCACGTTCTGCCGGCCGCGGTCTCCGTAGCTTTAACGATGCCAAAAACGAAATCCAGAACGAGCTCGAACGCTCCATCAAGGACATAAAAAAGCCTGAATAGTTTGAAACCATACCATTCACTACGTGACATTCGCAGCGATATTGCCAACGGGCAACTTTCGTGCAGACAGCTGGTAGAGCACTACCTTCATAACATTAAGCAGAAACCTGAGCTAAATGCTTTTCTGGAGATATTCGAGGACGAAGCATTTGCCCAGGCTGACGCCGTAGACAAGAAAATCGCTTCAGGCCATGCCGGCAAACTGGCAGGTATGGTAATCGGCCTAAAGGACGTGCTTGCTTATGAAGGTCACTCCCTGCAGGCATCCAGCCAGATTCTTGACGGCTTTAAGTCGCTTTACACAGCTACAGCCGTGCAGCGACTGCTTGCAGAAGATGCTATTATCATCGGTCGACAGAACTGTGACGAGTTCGCAATGGGTGCTTCTAACGAGAACTCTTCATTCGGACCTGCGCTTAATGCCGATGACACGACCCGCGTACCGGGCGGCTCGTCTGGTGGTTCGGCCGTAGCCGTGCAGGCAGACCTTTGCTTGGCTTCGATTGGATCTGACACGGGCGGTTCTGTGCGCCAGCCTGCTTCTTTTTGTGGTGTAGTTGGCTTAAAGCCTACCTACTCGCGCATTTCCCGCTATGGCCTGATCGCCTATGCCTCCTCGTTCGACCAGATCGGTATCATTTCAAAGAGTGTGGAAGACGCCGCCCTGCTATTGGAAGTAATGGCTGGAAGCGATGAGTATGACAGCACAGTAAGCCATCGCCCGGTACCTGCTTACAGTCAGATGCTGGAGTCAGATAAAAAGTACAAAATTGGTTATATCCGTGACTGCTTCGAGAGCGAAGGTCTGGACGCCGAGGTAAAAGAAAGCATCCTGGGCGTGAAAGATATGCTCAAAGACGCAGGTCACCAGGTTGAAGCCGTGGAATTCCCATACCTGGATTTCATGGTACCTACTTATTACATTCTCACCACAGCGGAGGCCAGCTCAAACCTGGGACGCTTTGATGGCGTGAAGTATGGCTTCCGCAGCGAGAACGCAACCGATCTTACCTCCCTTTACAAAAAAACGCGTGCCGAGGGCTTTGGTCCGGAGGTACAGCGCCGCATCATGCTGGGCACCTTCGTGCTGAGCGCCGACTACTACGACGCCTACTATACCAAGGCACAGCGTGTGCGTCGTCTCATAAAAGAGAAGACAGACGAGTTGCTGCAAAATTATGATTTTCTTATATTGCCTACCGCTCCTACTACAGCCTTCAGGCTAGAGGAGAATACGGCGAATCCGTTGGCCATGTATTTGGCTGACATCTTTACGGTTCAGGCCTCGCTAGCTGGTGTTCCTGCCATTTCTATTCCGGTAGGTCGCGATGCCAATGGCCTTTCCATCGGGTTACAATTAATGACCCGCTCATTTGAGGAGCCGCAATTGCTGGCCTTCTCAAATTACATACTGGACAAGCTAACCGTTGAAGCATAAAATATAATGATGCAGTTTAGACTCTTTACAGTACTTGCAGCACTGGTTGGAAGTATATGGGCTTTCCATGCCCAGGCTTCTGGCTATACGATCAGGTTCGAAAGGCACACAGCAGAGGATTCTTTAAGAAAACTAAAAGCAGACACCACTTTCCTTTCAGAAGAGGAAATGGCCCTGCTCGTAGAGTACATCCCTTATGAGCCCGACGAGGTGATTCAGGACAGGCTGAGCTGTATTGAGGCTGACATACCGTTGGTGTTCAACAAATTTGTGCGCAACCACATCGACTACTTCACTGTCCGTAACAGAAAGTATACGCGCACCATGATTTCCCGCGAAAATGTGTATTTCCCGATCTACGAGAAGTACCTGAAGAAGTACAACATGCCGCAGGACATCAAGTACCTTTCCATTGTAGAGTCTGGCCTGAACCCGAAAGCAGCCTCTTGGGCTGGTGCGGTTGGCCCCTGGCAATTTATCAAGTCAACTGGCAAAGAGTATGGCTTGAACCAGGATCAGTACATTGACGAGCGCATGGACATAGAGAAGTCCACAGATGCGGCGATGCGCTTTTTGAGCAGGCTCTATCGTACGTATGGCGATTGGGAACTAGCTATGGCTGCTTACAACTGTGGCCAGGGTAATGTAAACAAAGCGATCAGAAGAGCAGGCGGTGGCAAAAAGACGTTTTGGGAGATTTTCCCATACCTGCCAAAGGAAACACGAAGCTACGTGCCTTCCATGACTGCCGTGATCTACGCCATGAAGTATGCCCCAGAGCATAATATCTTCTCTGATTCCATTCTTTATGCACCTGAATATGCTTATCTGGAAGTGAACCAGGCGCTGGACCTGAAAAAACTGGCTACCGAACTTCATGTAGACTCCATGGCTTTGGTGGCCTTAAATCCCGAGCTAAAGCAGACGACACTCCCCGCTACTATGCGCAATTACAAGCTGCGCATTCCGGCACAGGCGACCAAGCTGCTGGCTGCTGAGCAAAGTTGTATTTTGTTAGCTGCGGCTCCAACGCCTCCACCTGCCAAACATATTGCACCGCCAGCCGAGTCACCAGTTATGCTGGCCTCTACCTCTGCCCTGGAAGCTTCTAAAGATAGTCTGGTGCAGGCAACCTATGTTGTGCAGCGTGGCGACAACCTGTTCGGTATTGCCCGCAAGTATGGTGTCTCGATAGAGGACCTGAAAGAATGGAATAAGCTTGATGGTTCTTCTATCAGAGTACAGGACAAACTACTGGTATGGCAGCCCGCCCCGGAAGCAAGTCCGGCATTGTTAGCATCTGCCGGAAACAATACCAACAAAGTAACCAGCGCACCAGCTAAAGCTAAGCCAGCTCAAAGTAAAGCTCAACAAGAGCGCGTCTATCATGTGCAGCCAGGCGATACACTCTGGACTATTTCCCAACGTCACGAAGGGGTGACAGTCGAAAAAATAAAGAAGCTGAACAAACTAAAAAACAGCGCAATCAAACCTGGGCAACAGCTGATTCTAGGTTAAGCTGATAGGTATAAAACCAGCGAGACACTCTTCCAACTGAAGGGTGTTTCGTCGTTTATAGCCTGCTTGTATTATCAATTTATTGCAATACGTCACAGTTGCCAGCTTCAGATTATCAGCTGTCTGATAAAAAACACAATATTCTGATAGATGAAGGTTTTTCAGAACGTATCTTTGTCGATTACGGCTTTGATAAACCATAAAATCTTATCAAATTGGCTTTTAGCTTTCGCCTCATTGGCATAAGCTAAAAGTGCGAGGGAACATAACACGAGATAACACAACAACGCATACCATGATCAAAGTAAACAAAGAGGACGCACTTAACTACCACATGCAGGGCCAGCCCGGCAAAATAGAAGTAGTGCCGACCAAAATGCTGAGCACACAGCATGACCTGGCTCTGGCTTACTCTCCTGGAGTAGCTGAGCCCTGCAAAGAAATAGCCGCTGACAAAGAGAATGTTTATAAATATACCGCAAAAGGAAACCTGGTAGGGGTAATTTCAAACGGAACTGCAGTACTGGGCTTGGGAAATATTGGTCCTGACGCCTCTAAGCCAGTAATGGAAGGAAAAGGTGTATTGTTCAAAAAATTTGCAGGTATAGATGTATTCGACATTGAGATAGATTGCACCGACCCTGAGGAATTCATCCGAATCGTGAAATCGCTGGAGCCGACCTTCGGCGGCATTAACCTGGAGGATATCAAGGCTCCTGAAAGCTTCAAAATAGAGAACGCGCTGAAAGAGCAGATGAATATTCCGCTCATGCACGATGACCAGCATGGCACGGCCATCATTTCGGCTGCAGCTTTGCTGAACGCACTGGAGCTCGCTGGCAAAAGAATCGAAGAAGTACAGATCGTGATGAACGGGGCAGGTGCCGCCGCCATTGCCTGCGCCAAGCTTTATGTGGCTTTGGGCGCCAAACTTGACAACATCGTGATGTTTGACAAGGACGGTATCATCCGTCCGGAGCGTAACGACCTTGATATTTACCGTGCCCAGTTTGTAACGCTGCGCAAAATCAACATCCTGGCTGAGGCCATGAAAGGTGCTGACGTGTTCATCGGACTTTCGGCTGGTAACGTGCTGGATCCTGAGCTGGTGAAACTGATGGCGAACGATCCGATCATATTCGCGCTGGCTAACCCAGACCCGGAAATTCCTTACGCCGTGGCAATGGAAACCCGTGAGGATCTGATCATGGCAACAGGCCGTTCAGATCATCCGAACCAGGTAAACAACGTTCTTGGCTTCCCCTATATCTTTAGAGGAGCACTGGATGTGCGCGCCACTGAGATCAACGAAGCGATGAAACTAGCTGCTGTGCGCGCCTTGGCGGACCTCGCGAAAGAACCTGTTCCGGAGATGGTGCACAAGGCCTATGGTGACAACACCATTTCTTTTGGCCGCACTTACCTTATACCTAAGCCGCTCGACCCACGCCTGATCACCACGGTATCGCCGGCGGTGGCAAAGGCAGCCATTGAGAGTGGTGTCGCCAAGCACCCGATCACCAATTGGGAGGCTTACGAGACAGAACTGCAGGAGCGCATCGGCATCGACCAGAAGCTGATGACCCGTATTACCAACCAGGCCAAGAAGAACCCGAAAACGGTAGTATTTGCCGAGGCAGATCATTACAAGATCCTGAAAGCGGCTCAGATCGTAAAAGAGCAGCGCATTGCCAACCCGATCCTGCTGGGCAACAAAGCACGTATTGCCGCAATCATTGAGGAAACCAACCTGGACCTGCACGACTGCGTGATCATCGACCCATACGAAGAAGAGCAAAAGCGCGAAGAGTTTGCCCAACTCCTTTACGCAAAGCGCCAGCGCAAAGGCCTTACGCTGTTTGACAGCCGCCGCCAGATGCGCGACCGCAATTACTTCGGTGCCATGATGCTCGAAACCGGCGAAGCAGATGCACTTATCTCAGGTCTTACCCGCGACTATTCCAAAACCATTCTACCGTCCTTACAGATAATAGGGGTTGAAGAAGGTATAAACAAAGTGGCAGGTATGTACATCATCCTGAGCAAAAAAGAGCCTTATTTCTTTGCCGATACAACCGTAAACGTAAACCCGACTGCCGATGAACTGGTAGATATCATTGGCCTGACAGCCCGTGCTGTTCGTTTCTTTGACACAGAGCCTCGCATGGCCGTATTGTCGTACTCTAACTTTGGTTCGGTACAGGGTGACATACCTAACAAAGGAGCTGAGGCAGTGCGCAAAGCAAAGCAGCGCTACCCTGACCTGATGATAGATGGCGAGATGCAGGCGAATACGGCCATGAACCGACACCTGCTGAAGGAGCATTATCCATTCAGCGAACTAGCGGACAAAGGAGCGAACACACTTATTTTCCCGACGCTTACATCGGGCAACATTGCCTACAAACTGCTACAGGAAATAGGTGGTGCTGAGGCGATTGGCCCGGTATTGATGGGTATGCGCAAACCTGTGCATATTCTACAACTGGGCAGTTCTATCCGTGAAATCGTTAACATGGTGGCCATTGCTGTCGTAGATGCTCAAAACTATAATAATAAACATATATAGATGATTGCATACATTGATGGCAAGCTTGCCGTAAAAGATCCAACCTATGTCATTGTTGACGTCAATGGCATAGGCTATCAGATCAGGATCTCCCTCAGCACATATTCGTCGCTGCCAGAGGGAGAGCGCTGCAAGTTGCATACCTACCTGCACATCAAGGAGGATGCTCATACCTTGTATGGCTTCACTACGGCCGCCGAGAAGGAAACCTTCCTGCACCTGATCTCCATATCAGGTGTAGGACCAATACGGGGCTTATGATTTTGTCATCACTTTCGGTAGACGAGGTGCAGCAGGCTATAGTGCGGGAAGATGTGCGTACGATTCAGCATGTGAAGGGAATCGGGGCCAAAACTGCGCAGCGCATCATATTGGAATTAAAAGATAAAATAAAGAAAGAAACCATGTTGGCTGGTAGCACAGTAGTTCCGGTTTCTGCACACAATACGTCACGGGCAGAAGCGTTATCAGCATTAGTTACACTAGGCTTTGCCAAGAACGTGGCAGAGAAAACGCTCGATGCAATCATCAAGCGGGAGGACAGAAGCCTTAGCGTAGAGGAACTTATAAAATTTGCCTTAAAGTCTTCTTAATCGGTAGAGCCCAACTTGATCTGGAAAAGTAAAAAAAACAGCCTGCTGTTTGCTACGGTTGCTGCTATCACTATGCTGGCATGGTGGTCGCAGGCTGCAGCATTGCGTTCACACAGCAGGTTTCAAACCCTTATTTTTTCAGATTTTTTCCAACAGGATACCATTCCGCAGGACTCTGCCCGACTACAACCCTATATCCCAAGTCGCCGCCCGACTTTTACGCCGAGCGATCGGCTTGGGAATCCTTTTGGCACCCGGCCAAGCTCTTCGCCCCTGCTACTAGGTCAGCCGTCTAATATTGAGCTTGAGATACAGCTTGACGACAGCCTGCAGCAGTACAACATCAACGAGCGCATGGGTGAACTGGACTACCGCCTGCCATCTACCATGTCATGGGAGGAGTACTCACGCTACCAGCGCCAACAGGCTATACGCGATTACTGGCGCAGCAAGTCCGCTGGGTTGGATGGTGAAAGCGTAGTAAGCGGTCGCCGCCTGGTACCCAAGATCTACATCAGCCCGGTGTTTGACCGCGTGTTCGGAGGAAACTTTGTGGACATTCAGCCGAACGGTAATGTCAACCTGAAATTCGGAGCCCGCTTTAACCGCAACGAGAACCCGTCCATCCCCCTTCGACAGCAGCGCACCGGTGACTTTGATTTCGATCAGAACATCTCGCTCAACCTGGTGGGTAAGATCGGTGAGAAAATGCGCCTGAACTTTAACTGGGACAACAACGCCAACTTCGAGTTCGAGAACAACATGAAGCTGGACTATACCGGCTTTGAGGAGGAGATCATTCGCAAGATAGAGGCCGGTAACGTGAGCCTGCCGCTCAACAACTCCCTCATCACCGGCGCCCAGAACCTCTTCGGTGTGAAAACACAGCTTCAGTTCGGCCGGTTGGGCGTAACCACCATTGCCGCCAACGTGCGCGGACGTAACGACGAAGTGGTGATCCAGAACGGGGCACAGAACAAGCCATTCGAGATCAGGGCCGACAACTACGACCGTGACCGCCACTTCTTCCTGTCGCAATTCTTCAGGGCCGCTACGACCGTACTTTGCAGAACCTGCCGTTGGTGAACTCCGGTATCGTGATTCGCCGATTGGAACTGTACGTGACCAACAACAACCGCGGCACTGAGAACCTGCGTAACATGGTGGCTTACATGGACCTCGGGGAGGCGGACCCATTCCGCAATCAGTTTGAGCGCAACCCACTGGCTCCGGCCGCTAACAATGCCAACGGACTTTATGGCCAGATCGCCAATAACCCCAGCGCCCGTAACAACGACCAGGTAGACGCATACCTGAGAAGCCTGGGTCTGCAGAAAGCCATCGACTTTGAACATGTGCGCGCCCGTCGTTTGGACCCGCGTGAGTATAAGTTCAACCCACAGCTGGGTTATATCTCGCTTACCACAGCCCTGCTACCTGACCAGGTACTAGGCGTAGCCTTTGAGTATACTTATAATGGCCAGACCTACAAGGTAGGTGAGCTGATGGAGGACTATCAGAACCTGCGTGACGACCAGGTTATCCACATGAAGTTGCTGAAGGCCACCAACCCGGCCCTGGAGTATCCGACCTGGGATCTGATGATGAAAAACGTCTACAGCCTGGATGCGACACAGGTGAACCGTCAGAACTTCCAACTTCAGATCGTATACAAAGACGACGAAACAGGCGTCGATATCACGAGCTTGAAAGAGCCGAGCCCAATCCAGAACATCCCGCTGATCGAGGTGCTCAACCTGGATAACGTGAATACGAACAATGACAAACCACGCGATGGCAACTTCGACTTCCTGGAAGGTATAACCATTGACCCCGAGACCGGGCGTATCATCTTCCCGGTGGTGGAGCCGTTTGGCTCATACCTGGCCAGCCAATTTGAAGGACGGCAGGATCTGATCGAACGCTACGTATTCCAGGAGCTCTACGAACAGACCCAGACTGATGCCCAGCAGAACACACTGAAGGCAAAGTTCTTCCTCAAAGGCCGTTTCCAGGCCAGCTCTACGGACGAGATCATGCTGCCGGGCTTCCGTATTGCCGAGGGTTCGGTAGCAGTATACTCGGGTGGAACACGTCTGGAAGAAGGCACCGACTACCAGGTGTTCTATGACCTGGGCCGCATCAAGATCCTGAATCCGAGCTACATCGCGTCGGCCAGTGACCTGCGTGTGACCTATGAAAAAGCTGAACTGCTCAATATTCAGCCTCGGACACTTCTCGGCGCCCGCTTCGACTACCGCGTGAACAATGACCTGAATCTGGGCGGCACCGTGCTCCACCTGAACGAGCGGCCTTACATCAACCGCGTGAGTATCGGCGACGAGCCAACCAACAACACAATTTATGGCCTGGATGTGAACTTCAACCGGGAGTCGCGCTTCCTGACGAAGATGACGGATATGATTCCGTTCATCCAGACAAAAGTGCCGTCGAGCGTGACCTTCAGCGGTGAGTTTGCACATCTGGTACCCTCACCGTCCAAGTCGCCGGTGAACGAAGACGGCACCTCATACCTGGATGACTTTGAAGGCGCCGAAACACCGTTTAGTCTGGGGGGCTTTAACAACACTACATGGCGATTAGCTGCCACTCCTGCCCCGCTGGCGCAGGGCGATGGCCTGGAGCATGCCTACAACCGTGCCCGTGTGGCCTGGTATACCATCGACCAGATCTTCTACCGGGACAGCGAAGGCCTGCGCCCGAGCAATATCAACGACGAAGAACTCCGGAACCATTATGTGCGCCCTGTTCCCCGTTACGAAGTGTTCCCTGGCCGTGACCGTGAGATTGCCAACGCCTATGAGTATACCTTCGATATGGCTTACTACCCACGGGAGCGCGGGCAGTACAACTACAATCCCAACCTGGACGCACAGGGCAGACTGCAGGGCGACCCGCGCAAGAACTGGGGCGGTATCAGCCGTGAGATTACCTTTGATACAGACTTTGACAATGCCAACGTGGAGTATGTGGAGTTCTGGCTCATGGATCCTTTCCTGACAGGACCGAACGGACGGAAAGATGCCAACGGCAACCCGATCGTAAGCAACGAAGGAGGCGAGCTTGTGCTTAACCTGGGCAATGTGTCGGAGGATATTCTGAAAGACAACCGCTACTCATTTGAGAACGGCCTGCCAACCTCCGCGAGTGATAACCAGAACTTACAGACTACCGAGTGGGGCCGCGTGACCACACAGCAATTCCTGACCGATGCTTTCTCGGCTGTGCCAGGCGCACGTGCATTCCAGGATATAGGCCTCGATGGTTTAGGCGATAATGCAGAGCGTGAGTTTTTCCAGAATACCTTCCTGGGCCGAATACCTGGCGGAGCACCTCAAAATGTCCTCTCCGACCCGTCAGCTGATAACTTCCTGCACCACCTGGATGCGAGCTACGACCAGCAAAATGCCGGCATTCTGGAACGTTACAAGCGCTTCAACGGCATGGAGGGCAACTCACCGGAGCAAAGCCGTTTCTCTAACTATGCTTTCCCGGACAAGGAAGACCTGAACCGCGACAACGTGATCAGTGACCTGGAGCAGTACTACGAGTATAAGATCCGACTGCAGCCGGGTGACATGAGCGTAGGCCAGAACTACATCGTGGACAAGATCGTGGACACCAGAACTGGTGAGGAGGTAACCTGGTACCAGTTCCGCGTGCCGGTACGCCAGCCAACGGGCAATGTGGGCAACATCAATGGCTTCAAGTCGATCCGTTTCATGCGCATGTACATGACTGAGTTTGCCGACCCGGTGGTGCTTCGGTTTGTGCAGTTCCAGTTTGTGGCCAACCAGTGGCGTACTTTCCTGCAGCCGATCACCGACGGCAACCCTTGCCTGAACTGTACGGATGATGCCCGCTCGTTTACAGTTTCGACAGTGAACATAGAGGAAAACAGTGAGACAGGCAATGATGAAACGATCATTCCTTATGACATGCCACCAGGTATAGAGCGTCTGCGCGACTATGCCGCTACGAACAACCGCCGCCAGAATGAGCAGTCGCTTCAACTTTGCGTCGAGGACCTGAAAGACTCTTTCTCCAAGGCCGTGTACAAGAACCTGTCCATCGACATGCTGATTTACAAGCGCCTCAAGCTGTTCCTGCATGCCCAG